>NZ_JAVAXX010000148.1:0-15878 GCF_042709275.1 Bacillus sp. LR_5
TTAGCGAGTGTCTCGTGGGCTCGGAGATTGGTATAAGAGACAGCTCCTATGATTTGAGATAGAAGAAATCATAGATGAAAAAAAACACGGTTCAGTTGAAACTGACCGTGTTTTTTTATGACTGTTATTCAGACCAATTCGTATGGAAAACGCCGTCCATATCTGTCCGTTCGTACGTATGGGCGCCGAAGTAATCGCGCTGCGCCTGCAAGAGGTTCGAATTGGAACGTCCTGTGCGGTAGCCGTCGTAATAAGAGAGCGCGGTGGTTAAGCATGGGAATGAGATTCCTGTGCTGATGCCCTCGCAAACGACTTTTCGCAGGCCTGTTTGATAGGCTTGGAGCTTATCTGTGAAATAAGGCGCGATCAGCAGGTTTGCCAGATTTGGCTGCTCGCTGAATGCTTCGCTGATCACATTTAGGAAATCTGCGCGAATGATGCAGCCGCCTCGGAAAATCAAGGCGATGTCTTTGAGCGGCAGGTTCCATCCGTAAAGCTCAGATGACATTTTGTATTGGGCAAAGCCCTGTGCGTAGGCGCATACTTTCCCCATATAAAGAGCCTGTCTGACGTATTCAATCCAAGTGTCTTTATCTAAATGTTTTTCTTCGGCTTCCGGGCCTGCTAACATGTCTTGAGCTGCCACCCGTTCTTCTTTTAAGGATGACAAGTAGCGGGCGAACAAGGACTCTGTGATGATTGTGGACGGGATGCCATTATCAATCGCCTGCATGCTCGTCCATTTTCCGGTGCCTTTTTGGCCGGTTTTATCAAGGATGACATCAATCAGAGGCTGTCCTGTTTTTTCGTCCTTTTTGCGTAAAATCTCAGCTGTAATCTCTATTAAATAGCTTTTCAGCTCACCTTGATTCCATGTTTCAAAAATAGATGCAATTTCATCAAGCGGCAGACGCAGCGTTTCTCTCAGAAACGTATAGGCTTCTGCAATTAGCTGCATGTCGGCATACTCAATGCCGTTGTGCACCATTTTTGTAAAGTGCCCTGCCCCTTTTGGACCGATGTAGACACAGCACGGATCATCTCCAACTTGAGCTGCGATTTTCGTCAGGATAGGAGCGACTTTCTCATAGACTTCGCGATCTCCGCCCGGCATGATGGAAGGCCCTGTTAATGCGCCGACTTCGCCGCCGGAAATGCCGACTCCCAGGTAGCCGATGCCTTTTTCCTTCAGCTCGTCATATCTTCTTTCTGTGTCCTCATAGTGGGAGTTGCCCCCGTCCATGATGACGTCGCCTTCTTCAAGTAAAGGCATTAATGATTGGATGACGGAATCTACGGGTTTTCCCGCTGTGACCATCAAAAAGATTTTTCTTGGTTTCTCTAACGATTGAACAAAATCTTCAAGCTCGTAATATGGGTTGAGAGATTGTCCATCCAGCTTTTGGACAAGCTGGTCCGTTAGATCTCTGGTGTAATTATAGACGGCGACGTTTTCACCTTTGTTTGCCATGTTTAAGGCGATATTGCTTCCCATTACGCCTAAGCCTATGACACCAATCGTATTGAACATGTGTTACAGCTCCTTCATCAATTTCATACAACTAAACTTAACAATAATATGAATCCCAGTCCAGCAACGGAAATAATCGTTTCCAGTAACGTCCATGTGGCAAATGTTTCTTTCATGCTTAATCCGAAGTATTCCTTGAACATCCAGAAGCCGGCATCATTGACGTGTGAAGCGATGACACTTCCTGCGCCTGTTGCTAGCACGACTAATGCCAGGTTAACATCAGAATGTCCCAATAACGGAATGACGAGCCCTGTTGTGCTTAGCGCGGCAACGGTGGCTGACCCTAGAGAAATGCGCAGGATCGCCGCGATGAGCCATGCTAAGACGATTGGCGATAATGCAGTACCTTTGAATAAGTCTGCCACGTAATCGCCGACACCGCCGTTGATCAGCACTTGTTTGAAGGCGCCGCCTCCTCCGATGATCAGAAGCATCATGCCGATTTGTGAAATGGCTGTTGAACAAGAGTCCATCACGGTTTTGACTGGAATGTTGCGTTTGATGCCCATTGTATAGACTGCAACCAATAACGAAATAATCATAGCAGTCGATGCGTTTCCAATCAATCGGATAAAAGCTAAAACTCCGTTATCCGCAAATCCAATTGTTTCTTGAAGCAGATCGATAATGGTCGCGACCGACATGATGATAATTGGAAGCATTGCCGTAAAGACGCTGACTCCAAAGCCAGGTGTTTCCTCAAGTTTGAACGTTTTTTGCGTACCAAGTGATGCAATATTGCCATTTTTCTCAAATGAGGCAGGAACGATTTTTTTCGCGAGCTTTGTAAACAAAGGCCCTGCGATAAGCACTGTCGGAACAGCAACGATAAAGCCGTACAGCAGCACTTCCCCAATGTTTGCGCCGTACTCACCGGCAATCGCTGTAGGTCCGGGGTGCGGCGGCAGGAAACCGTGTGTGACCGATAGTGCTGCGACCATCGGAATTCCGAGATATAAAATAGAAATCTTCAATTCTCTTGAAATCGCAAATACAATCGGAATTAATAGAACCAATCCTACTTCAAAAAATAACGCAATACCGATAATGAATGAAGCAATGACAACGGCCCATTGAATGTTTTTTTCGCCGAATTTGTTGACGAGTGTCATTGCAATGCGCTGTGCGCCTCCTGAATCTGCGATCAGCTTGCCCAGCATCGCACCGAGTCCGAAGATGAGTGCGATGTGGCCAAGAGTTCCCCCAATTCCTGCTTCAATGGAGCTGACAACTTTATCGAACGGCATCCCGAGTGCCAATGCCACGCCGAACGATACGACCAGTAAGGAAATAAATGTGTTTAACTTTAAGCCCATAATCAAAAGTAGTAAAGCTAGGATCCCAAGTGCAACGATGATTAACGGCATGGTAATGCCCTCCCCTTCATGTCATGTACTAGTTGTGTGTGATTAAGTCCCTCTGATAATTTGCAATTTGTGTATATTGATTTTCTAATGATCTTGATAGGTTAATGAAAATCGGCATTAATTTTCTGTATTCTTTGGCTGAGTCTTCGATCGGCGTATGTCTGTGCGTACTGCCGACCATGTCGGACACGACATCGAATGAATCAATTTTCCCTGTTGCATATAGGCCTAAAATGCAGGCGCCGAGACATGAGCTTTCGTAGCTTTCCGGAACGACAACCTCTGATTCGAAGATATCTGACATCATTTGGCGCCAAACCTCCGACCTTGCAAATCCCCCTGTCGCCTGAATGCGGGTTACCGGGCCGTCCATGCATTCTGTTAACGCAAGGAACACCGTGTACAGGTTGTAAATGACGCCCTCTAATGCCGCCCGTATCATATGCTCTTTCTTATGCGACATAGTCAGGCCGAAAAATGAGCCGCGTACATCCGGATTCCACAACGGAGCACGTTCGCCGGCGAGGTACGGGTGGAACAGCAGGCCGTCAGAACCAGGTCTGACACGTTCGGCGATCTTCGTCAGCACATCATATGGATCAATGCCCAACCGTGTCGCTGTCTCGATTTCGGAAGAGGCAAACTCGTCTCTGATCCAGCGAAGGATGATACCCCCATTGTTTACCGGTCCGCCGATAACCCAATGCTTGTCCGTTAAGGCGTAGCAGAAAATCCGTCCCTTTTCATCAGTTTGCGGCTGGTCAATAATTGTGCGGATGGCACCGCTTGTCCCGATGGTGACGGCGATTTCGCCCTTTTTAATGGCGTTGACGCCGAGATTGGACAGTACGCCGTCGCTGGCGCCGATGACAAAGGGTGTTTCCGGATCGATTCCCATCTGTATCGCTAATTCCGGGCTGCAGTGCTGAAAGATCTCGGTTGTCGGCACGAGTTTGGATAAGTGATCCTGCGTGATGCCTGCGATACGCAGTGCCTCTTCGTCCCAATTCAAGCTTTTCAGGTTCATCATGCCTGTCGCTGATGCCAATGAGTAATCGATGACATACTCATTGAACAGCTGTTTAAAAATGTACTCTTTGATGCCGATATATTTTTTTGCTTTGGAAGCGATTTCTTTTCGTTCATTCGTGATCCAGGCAATTTTGCTTAAAGGTGCCATTGGATGGATCGGTGTTCCTGTCCGTTTGTACACCTCATGCCCGTTCAATTCATCTTTGATCTTATGCGCCCAGCCCTCGCTCCGGTTGTCGGCCCATGTGATACATGGCGTCAGCGGCTGGTCCTTTTCATCGATTGCGATGACGCTGTGCATGGCGCTGCTGAACGAAATGAATGAGATCTGTTTTTCCGGATGCTGTTTTGTAATTCTCGCTGTTGTTTGGATGACTGCCTGAAAAATCTCTTCCGGGTTTTGTTCAGCTGTTGAGATGTCCGGTGTATAGAGCGGGTAGCCGATGCTTTCTTTCTGTACCACGTCTCCGTTTTCACTGAACAACACAGCTTTTGTGCTTGTCGTGCCGATATCGATTCCTAACATATACCTAGTCATTGTTGTATTCAGCTCCTTTTGCCAGCATTTGTTGTGAGAGCCACAGGTCTTCTACCTTTTCTTGCACATCATCAAAGTTTTGGTGAAGGGACTGAATCATCAGCGCCCTATCCTTTGCTTTAATGGCCTGAATGTAAAGCTCATGGTTATCTAAAATCCTTGTGAAGTCTTCATATTTTTCCTTTAACCGTACCCGCATTGATAAGAGAATAAAGCTTTCCATTACGGGTTTTAGATTGTTCCAGATCATCTGAATGTATGAATGATCGATAGCTCGGATAATCGTTTCATGGAACAGCACATCTTGAAATGAAAATTCGTCAGCGTCCTCATATTTGATGGAGACTTTCATCATTTCAAGTATTTTGCTGAGATCCTTAACTAAAGGCTCAGTGTCGATTTTGACAAGCCGTTCAAAGACAAACGTTTCTATTAGTAAACGCACATCATAAATTTCTGCGATTTCCTTTTCAGTTAACCCAATAACAACCGCTCCCATTCGTTCTAAGCGGATGATTTTTTCGGATGCGAGTATTTTTAACGCTTCGCGAACTGGTGAACGGCTTACGGAAAACTCAGCGGCGATCGTATTTTCTGATACAATGGTACCGCTTTCAATCATGCCTGAAATGATCCGCATTCTCAGCTCGTATGCGACACGAACACCGGTTGACGCTTTTGAGAGCCACTTTGCAGGATACAACAGGTCCTTGGAGTCTAGCATACACTCACCTTCCTCACTCAAGGAGTATACTTGTATACAAGTATGATAACGTGAATGTTTCGTTTATGCAAACACTTTCATTACTAATTTTTAATTAAATTTTTACCATAATTCATGGTATGTATTCCCAGTTAGGGTGTGGTACATTGTAGATAAATAGGTTAAGTGAATCATGTTTTGAAAGAGGCGATTTGGATGAAAATCATCATTGCACCTGATTCTTTTAAGGAAAGCTTATCAGCTCTGGAGGCCGCTGGCGCGATAGAAAGAGGTTTCAAATCGGTTTTTCCGGGTGCTGATTACAGAAAATTGCCGATGGCGGACGGCGGTGAGGGTACCGTTCAGTCTCTGGTTGATGCCACAAGCGGATGGTTCAAAGAGCAGGTTGTCACAGGACCGCTGGGGGAACCGGTGAAAGCGTTTTTTGGCATGATGGGAGATGGGAAAACAGCTGTGATTGAAATGGCTGCCGCCTCAGGGCTGCATCTCGTGCCCGTTGATAAGCGAAATCCGCTCATCACCACAACAAGGGGAACGGGAGAATTAATCGGAGCGGCTCTTGATGCGGGCGCAGAGCATTTGATCATCGGGATCGGCGGAAGTGCCACGAACGACGGAGGAGCCGGGATGATTCAAGCATTGGGCGGAAGGCTTCTTGATGACTCAGGCCGTGAGATCGGGCCCGGGGGCGGCGCATTAGCTCAGCTTGCCTCAATAGATGTAAGCGGGCTTGATTCCAGATTGCAGAGTGTCAAACTGGAGGTCGCTTGTGATGTGGACAATCCGTTAACAGGGCCAAGAGGAGCTTCGGCTGTTTTCGGGCCGCAAAAAGGCGCGACAGAAGACATGGTGGATGTGCTGGATCAGAACTTGATCCATTTCGCGGATGTGGCAGAAAAAGTGCTCGGAACAGCCTGCAGAGAAATAGAGGGCGCCGGCGCAGCGGGCGGTCTCGGGTGGAGTCTGTTGGCTTTTCTTCATGCTGATCTGAAAAGAGGCATTGATATTGTCCTTGAAGCGGTTGATTTTGAAAATGAAGTTCAAGATGCAGACCTTGTGATTACCGGTGAGGGGCGAATTGACAGCCAAACGATTTATGGAAAAACGCCGATCGGCGTGGCCAAAGCTGCTAAATCATATGATGTGCCCGTCATTGGCATTGCTGGATCAATATCGCGAGACAGTGATGCCGTCTATCAACACGGAATCGATGCGCTTTTCAGCATCGTTCCCGGATCCGTGCCTCTTGAAGACGCGATTGAACATGCCGCAGAATATATGGAAAGAACGGCTCGGGACATTGCGGCATCCATCAAATTGGCGAAAACGATGTTTCTGATATAGCCTGCGCACATGCCGATGCATAGTCATCCTCCTTTTTGGGTAGAGACAGTTAACCACACAATGAGGCATTCATCCCAGAAGGAGGACGACGACATGACTGTACAAGAAATCAAAGGCAAAAAACTAGTAAAAGGCATTGCGCCAAATGTAGAACCAGAAGCCCTGTTAAATGATAAACGAAAAGTATTTTTGTTTGGTTCCCCGAGTTACACAAACATTGGTGACCAAGCGATTGCGTATGCGGAAGAGAAATTTATAAAAAACCATTTTCCGTACTATGAATACATTGAGATTATGGATTATGCGACGGATGAGGGCATTGAACTGGTGAAGGAGATCATCCGTGAAGACGATATTGTCTGCTTTACAGGCGGAGGGAATTTAGGAAACCTCTATCTCGATATTGAGGAAGACAGAAGAAAGGTCTTCTCGGCGTTTAAAGACTACAAATCGATTTCTCTGCCGCAATCCGTTTATTTTGAAGATACAGAGGACGGAAATAAAGAAAAGAAAAAAACACAGGATGCGTACCATCAAAATCCAAACTTAACGATTGCTGCGCGTGAGACGCAGACACTGGATGTTGTAAAAAAGACCTTCAACTCCAATGTAATCTTTACACCGGACATGGTGCTTTCCTTGGATATTGTGCCGCGAGAGCTCGAACGGGACGGCGTTCTCTTTATTTTAAGAGCGGATAAGGAGAAAGTGACTGACGAAGATTTTATTTCACACATGAGGAAATGGGCAGAAAAAACAACTTATACGGAGCGTACTGATACGGTGCTGGATACGGTAGACATGATTGATTACGCCGATCGCGAAAAGCATTTTATGGAGATGCTTGACCGCATCGGTTCAAGTAAATTGGTCATTACCGACCGCCTTCACGCGATGATTTTCTCGATTATCACCAAAACACCTTGCCTCGTCTTTGGAAACAGCTACGGCAAAGCTAAACATTCGTATCGGGATTGGCTCGAAAGCTTAAACTTCATTGAATACACAGATCAAAATGATATGAGGAAACTGGAGCGCATGATTGACCGCCTGCTTCAAGCAGAGCCGAATGACGTTGATTTATCAAAGGATTTTCAGCCGCTGGTTGATTTTTTTAAATCATAAAAGATAAAGCAGACTAATGACAGTCTGCTTTTTTGTGTTAATGATCGTTTTCCAAACGAACGATTTCATCAATGATCTGTGCTTGCTCTTGCTCAGCTACTTCGTTTGAGATGATACCTTCCTTTGATAAGTTCTCGATCGATTGGTATTGGGCGTATAACGAATGTTTTTTTAAGATGGTTTGCTGTTTGTTTTTGAGTTCCGGGTATGTTTCGAATAATTTGTTTGTTTGTTGATGGAGCTGGCTGACCTCTTCTTTGTACTGGTCTGTCAGTTCACTGGAAACAGCTTCGTGTATAAGCAAATGATGTTTGACTTGCTGGACTTCTTGGATGGCGGTTTCTAAGCGATGTCCTTTTGCGAGCAATTCCTCGTATTCCTGATTACCTTCTTCTTTTTGATTCACGCCTAACCGTTCCAGAAGCGGCTTGATGGTGAGGCCCTGAACAACAAGGGAAAACAAAACGACACTGAAGGCGAAAACCAGAATGTCTTCACGTCCCGGGAAGTCTCGAGGCAGGCTCAGCACGAGTGCAATGGACAGAGAGCCCTTCAGTCCGCCCCAATTGATGGTATGCTGCCATGTAAACGGGAATTTTTTGATAAAGGCCAAACTGATGTAGACGGCGGCACTTCGGGCGATGAGCACAATCACAATCGCCATAATGGCCAATCCCCATTTATCAGTCAGGTCAATTCTCGTGATCTCGAGCCCGACCATTAAAAAGACAAGGGAGTTCGCGAGCAAGGCGGCGACATCCCAAAAGTTATTGATATTCAGCCTTGTTGTCGGGCTCATGCCGATTTTGGCGCCATAATTGCCGAAAATAAGAGCGGCGACAACGACGGCGATTACCCCGGAGGCACCTGCCATTTCTGCCAAAAGAAATGAACTGTAAAACAGAATGATACTGAAAATAATTTCTAAAGGATAATCATCAAAATACTTGGTGAGCTGGGAAAAGACATATCCAAGAGCGCTTCCGATGATAAGGCCGAGAGAAATGACTTTGACAAACTCCCACAAGCCTAAACCGGCGCCTTGGATGCCGAGATCCAAATAGGTCATCAAGTAAAAAGCGGAAATGTTGAACAGCACAACCGCCAGCCCGTCATTGAACAGGCTTTCTCCTTCAACGACGATCGAAAGCTTTTTCGGTGCGCCGACACTTTTAAAAATGGACAGCACACTAACAGGATCTGTCGCACTCATCAGAGCGGCAAAGACAAACGCTGCCGGAATGGCCAAATGCATAAGCCACATGGAAGAAAAGCCGACGATCAGAAAAGAGATGAGCGTACCGCCGAAGGCCAATGCCAGAACGGGCCGTTTGTTTTCTCTCAAGTGTGAAAAAGGAAGCTTCAGCGCCGCTTCTCCTAATAAAGCCGGCAAGAACAGCGTAATGATGACGAAGTTAAAGACTTCTCCTTCAGTAATAAAATCTTTCAGTGGTTCAAAGAGCGGAATATGTACAAGTCCAATGATCGTTCCGACAATCACAAGCGCGATGGGATAAGGCTGCCTGCACTTCTTGGCAATCGCGGTGATCCCGGCTGCAATCATGACTAACAAAAAACCTAGTTCGAATATATGATGCAAGTCTAAGTGTTCCATTGAGACCTCCTTTTGTTCATCGTGCAACGAAGAATTACCCTCAGTTTGTCAATGATAAACATATCATATGTAAGACAGCCCTTTGTCAGTCTGTTTTTTCAGCTTATTTCCTCCTCTTCGGCCATCCTCCAAACCAGCCCGGCAAGAACAGCGTAAAATAGATAAGAAAAGACTGCCCTCCTCCGGGGCAGTCTTTCTTTGTTAAATATGAAACAGCCAGACGATTAGCGGCCCAAAGAATGAGCCAAGCACCGCACAAAGCGTCATTGAGACGGAACTCATGGATACGGCCAGTTCCCCATATTCCAATGCTTTGGAGGTGCCCAGTGCATGGGAGGCGCTGCCTAATGCGATGCCTTGGCCAAGTGAGCTGCGTATGCGAAGCCATTTTAAGACAAGCGGCCCGAGGATGACGCCTGAGAAGCCCGCAATCATGACAAATACGACTGTCATAGAAGGAACACCGCCAAGACCGGCGGCGATCTGAATAGCGACAGGGGTTGTGATCGACTTTGGCAGAATAGATAATAAGAGATCATGATCAATCCCGAATGCTTCTGCGAAGATCAGCCCGCTGATCATTCCCATGCATAATCCGACAAGGACGCCGCCTAGGATGGGAACACAATGTTTTACAATGATATGCCATTGTTTATAAAGCGGATAGGCCAGCGCCACAACAGCAGGCCCAAGCAAAGAATTGATCCATTTCCCCCCGATCATATAGCCTTCATACGAAACATGGAACATCATCAAAACCGCGACAATCAAAATTGTCGTTGTCAGAACAGGGATAAGAAATGGAAGCGGGAATCGCTTATAGAGTTTGACCATCGCTAAGTAAGCGGCAACTGTTAAAAGAATTATAATGATTGCGATACTTGCTTGCTGCATTTCTCTTTCTCCTCACGTTTTTTTGCTTTTTTCTCTAATAGCTGGCTAGCGAATCCAGCCGCAATGATCGTGACGATGGTGCTCAGAACGACTGTAATCAGCAGCATCAAACCATTGAATGAAATGAGCGACGGGTATTTCATTACACCTGTCATAGCCGGGATGAACAACAATGGAAGAAAGGACAATAAAAACCCTGCTCCGTCTTGAATAAAGGAGACGGGAACAATACGGAGACCTAAACAGATCAGTAGCAATACCAATCCGACTATGCTACCTGACACCGGTAAATGAAACAGATGCTGAATGGCTTCCCCGATCATAAAAAATACATATAATATCAACACTTGCAACATAATTCGAATGACTTTCACATCAAGTGCCGCTCTCCAATGAGAACAGCTTCCTCCTTTCAGGTGACTTGCTTCTAGGATGGTTCTGAGGAATCGCTTTACTTTCTTTTTATATGATTGTACTATACAAGTATAATGATTGATTTAGTCATATAACGACTTGTATTCATTCAATTAATATACATTTGTATTATACAAGTATATATGATGTTGTCAATGCCGGAGATTGGAATAGGGAGCGAGAGCGATTGCAAAAACAAAATCCAGTTGAATTAATTGAATATGAGCTGACGACTTTTATCAGGAGAGCTGTTTATCTGGATCAATCTGAGAAAAGAACAGGGAATTTGGAGAGATCTTCGTACTTATTGCTGAGACAATTGGATGAGTTTGGGCCTGCCCGCGTAAAGGAATTAGCAGAATCGTTTAAGCTTGATATATCTACTCTTTCAAGACAAGCAGCTGCATTAGAGGCGAAGGAGCTCATCTATCGCTTCTCAGACCCTTCCGATGGGAGAGTCAGCCTATTTACCATTACAAAACTCGGCAAACAAACATTAAAAGCCGATCAGCAAAAGCGTCTTGAACGTTATGAACAGATGCTGAAAGAATGGTCAACAAAGGAAAAAGAGATGTTCGGCGAGCTACTGCAGCGTATGAACAAGGCCTTTATCGACTAACATTTAAAAACCCATGTGTTCGATGGAACAGCATGGGTTTTTCTTATGGTCAGAGATTATCTGCATCGTTTGACGGCAGCTAAAGCGACCAGTCCGGCAACAACAGCCGCTGATACAATCGGGCGCTTCGTAGCCTTTGTGTAGTAGCTTCTTGACCGCTTCCAGCCTTTATTCGTGCCCCTGTCATGCATGCCGTAGCCCGCTTCATAAAGCGCGCTTTCTTCCCGCTGTTTGGACGGTCTTTCAGCATGCTGGCTGTGGTACATGATTTTTTCCATCAGTCTGTCGGTCAGCCGGGGGAAAAGAGCACCCAGCATGGCAATGGCTTTTGCCTGTGAGCCGATGTACACGTCGCGCTTCGGGTGTTCGGCGGCAAAAAGGATGGCTTCGGCGGCCGCTTCCGGAGGGTAGATCAGCGAGCGGTAATGAGCCGGCTGTTTGTCCAGGTAGCTGTGCGCGTGTTCGTTGTAAGGTGTGTCAATTCTGCCTGGATGAATGAGCGTAACCGAGACGGGCGCCTGTTCTTTTTCGAGCTCCATTCGGATGCTTTCCGTCCAGCCGTGAAGCGCAAATTTGGCTGAGGCGTATGTGGATTGAATGACCGTTCCCCTGTCGCCGAACAGGCTTCCTACATTGATGAGTGCGCCCGGCACGCCTCTGCTGGTGTAGTGTTTGACGGCCGCTCTTGTTCCGTAAACAGGTCCCCAAAAGTTTGCGTCGAACATGCGCTTCATGTCTTCGACGGTGACGTCCATGGCATGTCCGAAGATCGAGACGCCGGCATTGTTGACCCATGTGTCAAAGCGGCCAAATGTGCTGATTGCGGTTTCTGCGATGCGGTTGACGTCTTCTTCTTTTCCGACATCCGCTTTCACCCATATGGCGTCGTGCCCTTTTTCCTTTAGTTCATCAGCGAGCTCCTTCAGCGCATCTTCATTTCGCGCTGCTGCGACAACCTTTGCGCCTTTTTCAGCTGCCATTCGTGCAGTGACAAGTCCGATTCCGCTTGAAGCGCCGGTAATGACAATCACTTGATCCTTGAGTTTTTTCAGTTTGATCTTCATTTTCATGCCCGGGTTCTGTTGTTCAAGCTTTTCTGTATTCGTGACTGAATAATCGTTTGTCATTGAGATCCCTCCTAGACGCTGTTTTTCTACATTTACCCCATCCGGGAGGGTCTTACCCTTTTTGACAATCACAGGGTTCTTTTTTATATTATATAAGTCGCTCTACCATACCTAGGAGGGAATGTTTTAATGACTAGCAGAGGAGATTCACGTGAAAAAATCCTTCACACGGCGTCACGTCTGTTCCAGCTGCAAGGATATCACGCGACAGGTTTGAACCAGATTGTGAAAGAAAGCGGTGCTCCTAAGGGATCGCTTTATCACTTTTTTCCGAATGGCAAAGAAGAATTAGCAATTGAAGCGGTTACATATACAGGGAAATTGATTGAACATCTGATACAGCAAAGCATGGATGAATCCTCTGATCCAATAGAAGCGATTCAGCAATTTATCAAAAAAACAGCCAGCCAATTTGACAACACAGAAAGCATTAAAGGGATTCCAGTCGGTTTGCTGGCGAGTGAGACAGCGTTAATCAGTGAACCGCTGCGGACGGTTTGTATGAAGGTGTTTAAAAGCTGGGAAGCGGTTTTTGCCAGAAAATTAGTGGAAAACGGATTTGCAGAAGAAGAAGCAAATCAGCTTGGAATGCTGATCAATTCGATGATTGAGGGCGGGATCATGCTTTCGTTAACGAATAAAGACAAAACGCCTCTTCTTCTCATTGCCGAACAAATTCCAGTGCTGGTGAGAAAAAAAGGGTAGCATTTTGTTATCCTTTCTCCTACAATTATATAGAACGGTCTAGTCAGATAGATGAAAGTATATAGACTGGTCTAAATTGGAGGAACAATATATGAAATCATTATGTGAAAATTCATTGCCTAAAGAAAAAATGCCTTATTTGCTTCGCAGCGGAGAAGGTGAGCGCTATTTGTTCGGCAGACAGGTTGCCACGGTGATGGCGAATGGGAAGAGCACCGGCGATCTGTTTGAGATCGTGCTGCTTTCCGGGGGGAAAGGAGATGCCTTTCCGCTTCACGTCCACAAGGACACACATGAAGGGATTCTCGTTTTGGACGGGAAGCTTGAGTTGACGCTTGCCGGAGAACGCTATTTATTAGTGTCAGGCGATTATGCGAACATTCCAGCCGGAACACCGCACAGCTACCGAATGCAAAGCCACAGAACAAGACTGGTGTCTTACACGATGAAAGGACATGTGGCACACATGTATTCCGTTATTGGGAATCCATATGATCACGCTGAACATCCGCCGCACGCAAGCGAAGAGGTGTCAAATGGGCAATTTGCAGAAGCAGCTACAGTAGCGGACATTACATTTCTGGATGAAGAAAAGGCTGCCGGTGCGGCAAAATTAGCGGAACTTGCAGAGCTTCCGGATGGATCGGTTCCATACGTGCTTGAGTCTGGAGAAGGCGACCGTCTATTGACGGGAGATCAGCTTCACCGCATTGTGGCTGCGCAAAAAAATACAGACGGCCAGTTTATCGTTGTAGTATCGGATGGCCCTAAAGGCGACCGAATCGTTGATCACTACCATGAACATCATACAGAAACATTTTATTGCCTTGAAGGGCAGATGACCATGTGGGCGGATGGAAAAGAAATCCAGCTGAATCCTGGAGATTTTCTGCATGTTCCTGCGAATACTGTTCACTCCTATCGCCTGGATTCCCATTATACAAAAATGGTGGGCGTATTGGTTCCCGGCTTATTTGAACCGTTTTTCCGGACGCTAGGTGAGCCGTATGAAGGCCACATCTTCCCAAGTGAGCCTCAGGCGCTGCGCTTTGATCGCGTTTTGCAGAATATCGAAGCATTAGATTTAAAGGTGATGAAACCATAAAAATGACAAGATTGTAAGGTTTCCATGTCTGCATGACACCTAAATCGATGTTTCTGCGCTCCTTTTTTTCATACCCTTAAAGTACAGAAAAAAGGAGCGTGATGGTTATGTCTTCATTACAGCCGACTTTGGCAAATGAGCGGATCGGCGTGCTTGATGTGCTAAGGGGAATGGCGATTTTCGGCATTTTATTTGTCAATCTGGCACATTTCAGTTATCCGGATATGTATTTGTCTATGCTTGGAAAAGAGAACTTTTTTACAGAAAAGTGGTCTGAAGCAGATTTTGCAGCAGCAGCCATACTGAAATTCTTCATCCAAACAAAATGTATTTTATTGTTTTCCTTTTTATTTGGATTTGGCATGGTTGTCATGATGGAGAGAACAGTAAGCAAAGGGAAACGGTTTGTTCCGCTATATGCGAGAAGGTTAGCGGCGCTTCTCTTGTTTGGAACGATTCATGCCTTTTTGATTTGGGACGGGGATATTTTAACGGAATACGCCCTGCTCGGCTTTGTTCTGCTTTTATTTCGAAAAGCAAAGCCGAAAACACTGTTGATATGGGCGGTTTCTTTGTATCTTTTGTTTTGCATTCCGTTTATTTTGACCAGCTTTTATCCATCAAACGGACAGGAATGGGCACAAGCGGTAACTCAGCAGGCAAAACAAGCGCTCCATGTGTACGGAAGCGGCAGCTTGAAGGACATTGCGGAACAGCGGATCCACGATCGTCTTGTTTACATGTCTTCAAATGGCATGCTTACGTATAACCCGCTCAACTTCTTCTTTGCATCCATTCCTTATTTCAGCATGTTTTTGCTGGGAGCTGCGGCGGCGAAGTCACGATATTTGCACGAACCCGGAAAGCATCGCAAAGGATTAAAAAGGGTGTGGATGGCTGGGCTAGTCATCGGCATCAGCGCCCAAGTGCTGTACAGTGTAACGGATAGGGAAGTATTTTTGCTGATTGGTGCGCCTTTTCGCATGTTTTTCTATGTCACAACGGTTGTCTATCTTTATCATAAAACAAGAGTGAAAACAGTGCTGCAATCTTTCTCCGCTGTTGGACGGATGGCATTTACCAATTATCTGATGCAGTCTATCGTGTGTACGTGGATTTTCTATCATTACGGCTTGGGGTTGTACGGGAAAGTGTATCCTGCTGCCGGCGTGCTCATCACGATTGCTATTTGTGCCGTTCAAATGGTCTTCAGCCATCTTTGGCTTCGGGTATTTCGGATGGGGCCGTTTGAGTGGCTGTGGAGGAGCGCTACGTATCTGGCGTGGCAGCCTATTGTAAAGAAAACAAAAGTCTAGATGCTTATTGGCGTCTAGACTTTTTTCTATTATTTATACACAACACGTGTTTTGCAAATGATGTCATGCAGGCCTTTTTTCTCTCCAAAGGCGATCATGATAAAACCAATATAAAAGATGATTCCAGATAAGATGTATGCAAAGTAACGGCCGATTCCCTGTCCGACAGAGACCCGTTCGCCTTGTTCATTGACCACTTTAAGGCCAAGAATTTTTTTGCCGAGTGTGCCCTGCATTTTAGAAGCTGTGAGCAGACCGTAATATAATACACTGATGACGAGCGTGATCAGCATAGTAGGCAAAAATGCAAGCGTCATGTATGTCACCATATACTCCTCTTGCGTCATGTAAGGGTCTGCTGCCACAGATCCAGCTACAAAAACAGTATTGATAATAAATAGAATAATATAACTAGGAAC
>NZ_JAVAXX010000149.1:0-15620 GCF_042709275.1 Bacillus sp. LR_5
AACCTGTTGTGCATGAAATGGTTGCTTGTATGTAAATATGCATCCGCCATTTATTTTTTTGGTTTTTTTGAAAGCGTTTAATTCCTGGCTTGCTGAAAAGTGGATATTGATATGAATCTATCCGGAACCATCCATACAAGTGTATGTGTTTACTAATGAAGGAGGCAATAAGAATGGCAGAAATCAGAAAATTAAAAAACTACATCAACGGTGAATGGGTTGAAAGCAAAACAGATCAATATGAAGATGTCGTCAATCCGGCGACGAAAGAAGTACTATGCCAAGTGCCGATTTCTACACAAGAGGATATTGATTACGCAGCGCAAACGGCGGCTGAAGCGTTTGAAACATGGTCAAAGGTGGCGGTTCCGCGCCGAGCCAGAATTCTATTTAACTTCCAGCAGCTGCTGTCTCAGCATAAAGAAGAACTGGCTCATCTAATTACCATTGAAAACGGAAAAAACACAAAAGAAGCTTTAGGTGAAGTGGGACGCGGGATTGAAAACGTAGAGTTCGCCGCTGGAGCACCTTCCCTGATGATGGGTGACTCACTTGCTTCCATCGCAACGGACGTTGAAGCGGCGAACTACCGTTATCCAATCGGAGTTGTCGGCGGAATCGCGCCATTCAACTTCCCGATGATGGTTCCTTGCTGGATGTTCCCGATGGCGATCGCGCTCGGCAACACATTTATTTTAAAGCCATCTGAGCGGACTCCGCTGTTAACAGAGAAATTGGTTGAGCTTTTTGAAAAAGCGGGCCTTCCGAAAGGGGTATTCAACGTCGTATACGGTGCGCATGACGTTGTGAACGGCATCCTAGAGCATCCCGAAATTAAAGCGATTTCATTTGTAGGCTCCAAGCCAGTCGGCGAATACGTCTACAAAAAAGGAAGCGAAAACTTAAAACGCGTTCAATCTCTGACTGGCGCGAAAAACCATACGATTGTCTTGAACGATGCGAATCTTGAAGACACGGTTACAAACATCGTCGGAGCTGCCTTCGGTTCTGCCGGTGAACGCTGCATGGCTTGTGCGGTTGTGACGGTTGAAGAAGGAATCGCCGATGAATTTATGGCGAAGCTGCAGGAAAAAGTGGCGGACATTAAAATCGGTAACGGCCTTGATGACGGCGTGTTCTTAGGACCGGTGATTCGCGAAGACAACAAGAAGCGCACGCTCAGCTATATCGAAAAAGGTCTTGAAGAAGGTGCCAGACTCGTATGTGACGGACGTGAAAATGTGTCTGACGACGGCTACTTTGTCGGCCCGACGATCTTTGACAATGTCACAACAGAAATGACGATCTGGAAAGATGAAATTTTCGCTCCGGTCTTATCTGTCATCCGTGTGAAAAACCTGAAAGAAGCGATTGAAATCGCCAATAAGTCTGAGTTTGCGAACGGCGCCTGCTTGTTCACATCCAACTCAAACGCAATCCGCTACTTCCGTGAAAACATTGATGCGGGAATGCTAGGCATCAACCTTGGTGTGCCGGCTCCAATGGCGTTCTTCCCATTCTCAGGCTGGAAATCTTCATTCTTTGGAACGCTGCATGCGAACGGAAAAGACAGCGTCGACTTCTATACACGTAAAAAAGTGGTGACGGCAAGATATCCGGCACCTGATTTCAACTAAACGACGAACAGCCGAACGGCGTCCATGTGCGCTGTTCGGACTCATTCTGCCAATAGAAAGAGGAGGGCTTCTCTATGAGTTATTTGTTGCGTAAGCCGCAGTCGCATGAAGTGTCTAATGGGGTCAAACTCGTGCACGAAGTAACGACATCCAACTCTGATCTCACTTATGTAGAGTTTAAAGTGTTAGATCTTGCATCAGGTTCAAGCTATACAGAAGAATTGAAAAAACAAGAAATCTGTATTGTGGCGGTAACGGGAAAAATTACAGTGACAGATCATGAGTCGACTTTTGAGAATATCGGCACGCGTGAAAGCGTATTTGAACGAAAACCGACAGACAGCGTCTATATATCAAATGACCGTGCATTTGAGATCACAGCAGTCAGCGACGCAAGAGTGGCGCTTTGCTATTCTCCATCGGAAAAGCAGCTTCCGACAAAGCTGATCAAAGCGGAAGACAACGGAATTGAGCATCGCGGGCAATTTTCAAACAAACGTACTGTTCATAACATTCTTCCGGATTCAGACCCTTCAGCTAACAGTCTATTAGTAGTTGAAGTCTATACAGACAGCGGCAACTGGTCCAGCTACCCGCCTCACAAACATGATCAAGACAACTTGCCGGAAGAATCTTTCTTAGAAGAAACGTACTACCATGAGTTAGACCCGGGACAGGGCTTTGTATTTCAGCGCGTATACACAGATGACCGTTCTATTGACGAGACAATGACTGTGGAAAATGAAAACGTTGTCATCGTTCCTGCGGGATACCACCCGGTAGGCGTTCCGGACGGATACACATCCTACTATTTAAATGTCATGGCAGGGCCGACGCGAAAATGGAAGTTTTATAACGACCCGGCGCATGAATGGATTTTAGAACGCTAACAAGTGAGGAGTGGCTGTTTACGATGAAGTATACATTCAATGAAGAGAAGGCTTTTGATATTGTTGCCATCGGCCGGGCATGTATTGACCTGAACGCAGTCGAATACAACCGCCCAATGGAAGAGACGATGACATTTTCCAAATACGTTGGGGGTTCACCTGCGAATATCGCGATCGGCAGCGCGAAGCTTGGCTTAAAAGCGGGCTTCATCGGCAAAATTCCGGATGACCAGCATGGAAGATTCATAGAGTCCTATATGAGAAAGACCGGCGTTGATACAACACAGATGGTTGTTGATCAAGATGGACACAAAGCAGGCCTTGCATTTACAGAAATCCTCAGCCCTGAAGAATGCAGCATTTTAATGTATCGCGATGATGTGGCGGATCTTTATCTTGAGCCTTCAGAGGTAAGCGAGGACTATATCGCAAATGCGAAAATGCTGCTTGTTTCCGGGACAGCGCTCGCCAAAAGCCCGTCACGGGAAGCGGTGCTAAAAGCTGTTCAATACGCGAAGAAGCATCAGGTTAAAGTGGTGTTCGAACTGGATTACCGTCCGTATACGTGGCAGTCATCAGATGAAACAGCCGTTTATTATTCTTTGGTTGCCGAGCAGTCTGATATCGTCATCGGCACACGCGATGAATTTGATGTGATGGAAAACCGCACAGGCGGAAGCAATGAAGAATCCGTCAATCATTTATTTGGCCATTCAGCCGACCTCGTTGTCATCAAACACGGCGTCGAAGGCTCTTACGCATACAGCAAATCCGGCGAGGTATTCCGCGCTCAAGCGTACAAGACAAAAGTGCTGAAAACCTTTGGAGCCGGTGACTCCTATGCGTCAGCCTTTATCTATGGCCTTGTCAGCGGAAAAGACATTGAAACGGCATTGAAATACGGCAGTGCTTCCGCTTCCATTGTGGTGAGCAAGCATAGTTCGTCAGAAGCGATGCCGACTGCGGAAGAAATCGTACAGCTTATTGAAGCACAGTCATAATTGAAAAAGATCGAGTAAAGGTGGGATCGTTTGTGGGTAAGAAAATTCGCTTAACAACAGCACAGGCGCTGATTAAATTCTTAAACCAGCAGTACATCCATGTTGATGGAAAGGAAGAGCCTTTTGTCGAAGGGATTTTCACAATTTTCGGCCATGGAAACGTATTAGGGATCGGGCAAGCGCTTGAGCAGGATGCAGGCCATTTGAAAGTCTATCAAGGGAAAAATGAACAAGGAATGGCGCATGCGGCCATGGCGTACAGCAAGCAAATGCTGAGAAGAAAAATATATGCGGTGTCTACATCCGTCGGACCTGGAGCGGCTAACTTGGTGGCGGCAGCCGGCACTGCATTGGCAAACAATATCCCAGTTCTCTTGATTCCGGCAGACACATTTGCGACAAGACAGCCAGACCCTGTACTGCAGCAAATGGAGCAAGAATACAGTGCGGCGATTACGACAAACGATGCATTGAAACCTGTATCGAGATACTGGGACCGCATTACGCGCCCTGAGCAGCTGATGAGCAGTTTGCTGCGCGCGTTTGAAGTCATGACTGACCCGGCAAAAGCAGGTCCGGCAACGATTTGTATTTCTCAGGATGTTGAAGGGGAAGCATACGATTTTGATGAAAGTTTCTTCGTCAAACGGGTTCACTATATTGATCGCATGCAGCCGAGCGAGCGCGAGCTTCAAGGTGCGGCGGAGCTGATTAAATCCAGCAAAAAACCTGTGATTCTCGTCGGCGGAGGCGCAAAATATTCCGGTGCGCGCGATGAATTGGTTGCCATTTCTGAAGCCTATAACATTCCGTTAGTTGAAACGCAGGCAGGAAAGTCTACTGTTGAGGCAGATTTTGCGAACAACCTTGGCGGAATGGGCATCACAGGTACACTTGCGGCAAACAAAGCGGCCCGCCAAGCTGATTTGATTATCGGCATCGGCACAAGGTATACAGATTTTGCGACATCCTCTAAGACCGCTTTTGATTTTGATAAAGCGAAGTTTTTGAACATTAACGTCAGCCGAATGCAGGCGTATAAACTTGATGCATTCCAAGTGGTAGCGGATGCGAAAGCGACGCTTGGCAAACTGCATGGCTTGCTTGAAGGCTATGAGAGCGAGTTCGGCACAACGATTCGGGAGCTGAAGGACGAATGGCTAGCTGAACGCGAGCGTCTCAGCAAAGTGACGTTTAAGCGGGAAGCATTTGATCCGGAAATCAAAAATCATTTTTCTCAAGAGGTCCTGAATGAATATGCTGACGCGTTGAATACGGAGCTTCCGCAAACAACGGCATTGCTGACAATCAACGAGACGATTCCTGAAGACAGCGTCATCATCTGTTCAGCAGGCTCACTCCCAGGAGATTTGCAGCGTCTGTGGCATTCTAATGTTCCGAATACGTATCACCTGGAGTATGGGTATTCTTGCATGGGCTATGAAGTGTCCGGGACACTCGGTCTTAAACTGGCCCACCCTGACAGAGAAGTGTATTCAATCGTCGGAGACGGCAGCTTCCTGATGCTTCATTCTGAATTGATCACGGCGATTCAATACAACAAGAAAATCAATGTGCTGCTCTTTGACAACTCAGGATTCGGATGCATCAACAACCTGCAAATGGATCACGGCAGCGGCAGCTACTATTGCGAGTTCCGCACAGATGACAACCAAATCCTGAATGTCGATTACGCGAAAGTCGCTGAGGGATACGGCGCGAAAACCTACCGTGCAAACACAGTAGAAGAATTAAAAGCGGCGTTAGAGGATGCGAAGAAACAGGATGTATCAACATTAATTGAAATGAAGGTTCTGCCTAAAACAATGACGGACGGCTATGACAGCTGGTGGCACGTCGGGGTGGCAGAGGTATCTGAACAAGAAAGCGTTCAGAAAGCATACGAAGCAAAAGAGAAAAAGCTGGAATCTGCGAAGCAGTATTAGAGGGGAGGCACCATAGATGGGCAAAAATGAAATCCTGTGGGGAATCGCTCCCATTGGGTGGCGGAATGATGACATGCCTGAAATTGGAGCGGGAAATACACTTCAGCATTTGTTAAGTGATATCGTTGTCGCACGTTTTCAAGGCACGGAAGTCGGGGGCTTTTTCCCCGAACCTGCCGTCCTGAACAAAGAGCTGAAGCTTCGGAACTTACGCATTGCAGGAAAATGGTTCAGCAGTTTTATTTTGCGTGACGGACTTGGTGAAGCGGCAAAGACATTTACCCTGCATTGTGAGTATTTGCAGCAAGTAAACGCGGATGTCGCAGTTGTCTCTGAACAAACGTACAGCGTGCAAGGCTTGGAGAAAAATGTGTTCACAGAGAAGCCGCACTTTACGGATGATGAATGGGAGCGGCTTTGCGAAGGGCTGAATCACCTTGGCGTAATTGCCGCTCAGCATGGCTTGAAGCTTGTCTATCATCATCATCTCGGCACTGGTGTCCAAACAGCGGAAGAAGTGGACCGCCTGATGGCAGGAACAGACCCTGCGCATGTACACCTCCTCTATGATACAGGCCATGCGTATATTTCTGACGGCGATTACATGGGGATGCTTGAGAAGCATATCGGCCGCATTAAGCATGTGCACTTTAAGGATGCCCGCCTGAATGTCATGGAACAATGCAGGCTCGAAGGACAATCGTTCCGGCAATCATTTTTAAAAGGCATGTTTACGGTTCCCGGTGACGGCTGCATTGACTTTAGAGAAGTATATCAGCTGCTGTTGAAGCACAGTTATTCCGGATGGATTGTCATTGAAGCTGAACAGGACCCCGATGTTGCAAACCCGCTGGAGTATGCATTGATTGCGAGAAACTATATTGATCAGCAGTTGTTGGATCTGGCTTAATGGGGAATGAACATATGGGCAATACCAATGGAGATTCAGCCTTCAATAAACGGACAATCGCGGCAGCATTGGCCAACTATATTGATGCCGGTTCAATTGTGGCAGGCTCCGCCGGTTTATCATTATGGGTCAGTTACCTTAAGCTATCCGATACGCAAATCGGGCTGCTCGGCGCGCTGAGCGCAAATGCGATTTCTGCCGCTGTCGGCGCGCTGCTTGGCGGGTTTCTGGCTGATAAAGTCGGACGGAAGGCTGTTTATACCAATAGTATGCTGGTTTATGCACTAGGGATTTGTTTGGTTTTGTTCGGGGTTAATTTCCCCATGTTGTTAAGCGGTTACATCATTATCGGTTTATCAGTAGGGGCTGACATAACCGCGTCATGGACCATTATTGCGGAAAATGCGCCAAAGAAGAATCGGGCTAGGCATTGTGGCGTAGCACAAGTCGCTTGGGCCGCGGGCGCTGTCGTTGTACTGCTCCTCTCCGTACTGGCCGGTGACTTGGGACTCCTGGGGAATAAAATCGTATTTGCCCATCTGCTTGTGATTGCGCTGATTACGTACATCCTGAGAATCAGGCTTCCGGAATCAGACGCCTGGCAGTCAAAAAATCAGCCGGAGGATGCTCAGGCAGAGAAGCCGGCTGTACTGAATAAGACATCATATTTTGATTTGCTCAAGCCTATGTATCTAAAAAGCATATTGTTTTTGATGGGTGTGTACTTGGTTTGGAACTTAGCCGCCGGGGTCATGGGCTTCTTTATGCCATACATTTATCAGCAGGTCGGCGGTGTATCTGCCAACATGGCCAACCTTTTGCAAATGGGGCTGTTTATCTTCACAGGATTGGGGGTCGCCTTGATCTTCATGCCCTTTGCCGACAAATATAGAAAAACCGTATTTGGAATCGCCGCTTTCATGGCGGTGATCGGGTGGACACTGTTTCTGCTGCCAGTTGAAGGCCTGCCGATTCTGCTCCTGTTTATTGTCGTGATCGGCATCAATAACGGAGCAGGGCAGCAAGCGAACTATCAGTTATGGGCTAGTGAAATCTTTCCTACGCAATATCGTGCTTCCGCACAAGGACTGATGTTTTTCCTTGTCCGTATTTCAATAGGGATTTGGAGTCTGTTTGTCCCAATGATTATCACCAATTTCGGCATTGGAACGATGGCTGCAATTCTTCTCGGATGTGTGACGGCCAGTATGATCATCGGGCTGCTCTTTGCGCCGAATACGTCTGGCAAGTCGCTTGAACAAATTCAAGAGGAACTCTACGGATCTCCTCAGAGCCAAGTAAAGCAAGAAACAGAAAGCAAAATTATGTAATCAACAGAAGGAGTGGCTGTCAATGAGTTTACGTATTGGCGTAATTGGAACTGGAGCAATCGGAAAAGAACATATTAACCGCATCACGAACAAGCTGTCCGGCGCGGAAATTGTAGCTGTAACGGATGTTAATCAAGAAGCTGCACAAAAGGTCGTTGAGCAATACCAATTAAACGCGACGGTTTATCCGAATGATGACAGCTTGCTTGCAGACGAAAATGTAGACGCTGTTTTAGTGACAAGCTGGGGGCCTGCGCATGAGTCAAGCGTGCTGAAAGCCATTAAAGCCCAGAAATATGTGTTCTGTGAAAAACCGCTCGCGACAACGGCTGAAGGATGCATGCGAATCGTCGAAGAAGAAATCAAAGTGGGCAAACGCCTTGTTCAAGTCGGCTTCATGCGCCGTTATGATAGCGGTTACGTACAGCTGAAGGAAGCACTCGATAACCATGTGATTGGCGAACCGCTTATGATTCACTGCGCGCACCGCAACCCGACTGTAGGAGATAACTACACAACCGATATGGCCGTAGTCGACACGCTTGTTCATGAAATTGATGTGCTGCACTGGCTCGTCAACGATGACTACGAGTCCGTTCAAGTCATCTACCCGAAAAAATCGAAAAACGCGCTGCCGCATTTAAAAGATCCGCAAATCGTCGTAATTGAAACAAAAGGCGGTATCGTCATCAATGCTGAAATCTATGTGAACTGTAAATACGGCTATGACATTCAATGCGAAATCGTCGGAGAAGACGGCATCATCAAGCTTCCCGAGCCATCAAGCATCAGCTTGAGAAAAGAAGGCAGATTCAGTACTGATATTTTGATGGATTGGCAGAGACGCTTTGTCGCTGCGTATGATGTGGAAATCCAAGACTTTATTGATTCGATTCAAAAGAAAGGCGAGGTCAGCGGACCGACGGCATGGGACGGCTATATTGCTGCTGTCACGACTGACGCGTGTGTAAAAGCCCAGGAATCTGGACAAAAAGAAAAGGTTGAATTGAAGGAAAAACCGGAATTCTATCAATCTTTTACAACAGTTCAAAACTAAAAAACAGAGGAGTGAAAATATGAAGTTAGCATTGGATCCATCCATGTATCGTGATGATTTAACTTTAGAGGAAACGGTCTATAAAACGGCGGAGCTTGGCTATGAATATATCGAATTGTCTCCGCGTGAGGATTTTTGTCCGTTTTATAAATATCCGAAAGTTGATTCAGCAAAGATCAAACAATTAAAGCGCCTTTTAAGAGATACAGGTGTTAAGCTTTCATCGCTTCTTCCTCTTTACCACTGGGCGGGTCCTGATGAAGACCGCCGGCAGGCAGCGGTGCGCAATTGGAAACGGGCAATCGAAATTGCGGTTGAACTTGAAGTGGATTTGATGAACAGCGAATTCAGCGGTTCAAAATATGATCCTTTAACAAGTGAAGAAAAATTTATCAAATCCATGGATGAGCTTCTGCCAGTCTTTGAAAAAGAAGGCATGAAACTCAATCTTCAAGCCCATCCATATGATTTTATCGAAACGCACAAAGGTGCGATGGATATGATCCGCGCGCTTGACAAGGATTGGATCAATCTTGTCTACTCGACTGCGCATACGTTCTTCTATGATGACGGCAAAGGCGACATCGAGACCATGTTTGACGAAGCCGGCGACCGCCTCACACATGTTTTATTTGCAGATACCTATAATCATAAAGCGGCTCATGGCCTTCGCTATATCGTCAATCCGCCTGACGCGAAAGTAACGGTTCACCAGCATTTGGACATTGGCCAAGGCGAGGTTGATTTTGATACGATTTTCAGAAAACTGAGAGAGATGAAGTTCGACGGAATTGCGACGAATGCCGTATTTGCTTGGGTCGATGAAAGAGCGGATGAATCAAGCCGATTTATGCTTAAGAAAATGAAAGAAGAATTAGGTCTGGCATAAGCTGAGCATGGAGTTCGGCGGGATATGGCGACAGCCTTCCTGCCGAACTCCCTTCATATCTAAAACGCAGATGGGGGAGTCTGGCATGAAACTTTGTTTTAATGAAGCGACAACATTGGAAAACTCAAACCTTAAACAGGATTTAGAACTATGCGAAAAGCACGGCTATGATTATATTGAAATCCGCACAATGGATAAGCTGCCCGAGTACTTAAAAGATCATTCATTGGCAGATCTTGCGGAATATTTTCAAACCCATCACATCAAACCGCTTGCCCTAAACGCGCTTGTTTTCTTCAACAACCGTGATGAAAAGGGCCACAACGAGATCATCACTGAATTTAAAGGCATGATGGAAACATGCAAAACCCTCGGTGTGAAATATGTGGTGGCCGTTCCGCTTGTGACAGAGCAGAAGATTGTAAAAGAAGAGATCAAAAAGAGCAGTGTAGACGTGCTGACTGAGCTGTCAGATATCGCGGAGCCGTACGGCGTAAAAATCGCGCTTGAATTTGTCGGCCATCCGCAATGTACGGTCAATACGTTTGAACAGGCGTATGAGATCGTAAACACAGTTAACCGTGACAATGTCGGGCTTGTCCTTGACAGTTTTCACTTCCATGCAATGGGTTCAAATATTGAGAGCTTAAAGCAGGCGGACGGAAAGAAAATCTTCATCTATCATATTGATGATACAGAAGATTTCCCAATCGGCTTTTTAACAGATGAGGATCGTGTATGGCCGGGACAAGGGGCAATTGACTTAGATGCCCACTTATCTGCACTGAAGGAAATTGGCTTCTCTGATGTTGTATCGGTTGAGCTCTTCCGGCCTGAATACTATAAGCTGACTGCTGAGGAAGCCATTCAAACAGCGAAAAAAACAACAGTGGACGTCGTATCAAAATACTTCAACATGTAATGGATAAAGGAGGGGTGGACATGGCTTTTGTATCGATGAAAGAGCTTCTTGAAGATGCAAAGCGGGAGCAATATGCAATTGGCCAGTTTAATATCAACGGCCTGCAATGGACGAAGGCGATTTTGCAGGCGGCGCAAAAGGAGCAATCACCGGTCATCGCCGCGGCTTCCGATCGCCTGGTCGACTATTTAGGCGGATTTAAAACGATTGCTGCCATGGTAGGCGCGTTAATGGAGGACATGGCGATTACCGTTCCGGTCGTGCTTCATCTCGATCACGGCAGCAGTGCGGAACGCTGCAGACAGGCCATTGATGCCGGATTCAGCTCAGTGATGATTGACGGCTCCCATCAGCCGATTGACGAGAATATCGCAATGACAAAAGAAGTCACCGATTATGCCGCAAAACACGGCGTATCAGTAGAAGCCGAAGTCGGCACGGTCGGCGGAATGGAAGACGGACTGGTCGGCGGGGTCTGCTATGCCGATATCACGGAATGTGAGCGGATCGTCAAAGAAACCAATATCGACGCGCTGGCCGCCGCCCTCGGCTCTGTACACGGCAAATATCAGGGTGAGCCGAATCTCGGATTTAAGGAAATGGAGGCTATCTCCCGCATGACTGATATTCCCCTCGTTCTTCACGGGGCATCCGGGATTCCGCAGGATCAGATCAAAAAAGCCATCACACTCGGCCACGCGAAGATCAATATCAATACGGAATGTATGGTAGCGTGGACAGACGAAACACGCCGCATGTTCCAGGAAAACAGCGATCTGTACGAACCGCGCGGCTATTTGACACCCGGCATTGAAGCCGTGGAAGAGACAGTGCGAAGCAAAATGAGAGAGTTCGGATCAGCCGGTAAAGCAGCTAAGCAGCAGGTCGGCTAAAGAGACCAGAAACCGCCGAGATGGCGGTTTTTTTGTGCGGTGTTGCGTCCATACGCCCAAAACGATTATGATGATGGCAGCAGTGTAAGAAACGGGAGTGGTTCAGTTTGAATAAAATCATGATTGTGGAAGACAGTGAAGACATTCGCGGACTATTGCAGAATTACCTTGAAAAATACGGATATCAAACAGTGGTCGCCGCGGATTTTACAGCTGTTCTTGATGTCTTTTTGCGGGAAAAGCCCGATGTGGTGCTGCTTGATATCAATTTGCCGGCATATGACGGATATTATTGGTGCCGGCAGATCCGCCAGCACTCCACAAGCCCGATCATCTTTATTTCTGCCAGAAGCGGGGAAATGGATCAGGTGATGGCGATTGAAAATGGGGGAGACGATTATATCGAAAAACCGTTTTCTTATGATATTGTGCTTGCGAAAATCAAAAGCCAGATCCGGAGGGCGTACGGGGAGTACGCCGCAAAGCAGGGAGAGAAAGTGGTTGAATATGCCGGCGTCCAGCTCTTTGTGGAACGGTTTGAACTGCGTTTTCAGGATGAAAAAAGCGAGCTTTCTAAAAAAGAAAGCAAGCTTTTGGAAGTGCTGCTTGAGCGGGGAGAAAAGGTGACGAGTCGGGACCGTCTCATGGAAAAGACGTGGGACACCGACATATTCATCGATGATAATACACTTAACGTGTATATCACGCGGCTCAGAAAAAAACTGCGGGAGCTGAATGCGCCTGTTTCTATTGAAGCGGTGCGGGGCGAAGGCTACCAGCTGAGGGCGCAGTCATGAAGCTGTTTCTCCGGTCTCATGCAGTGCTGATTCTGCTTTTTCTCCTTCAAGGGCTGTTTGTCTTCTTTTATTACTGGTTTGCGGGTCTTCATTCTTTTTCTCACTTGTTTTACATATTGGGCGTGCAGCTTCTTATTTTGGCGGGCTATCTTGCCTATCGCTGGTACAAAGACCGCGGCGTGTATCATTGGCTCAGCTCGGGGCAGGAAGGGACGGATATCCCGTATCTCGGTTCTTCAGTGTTCTGTTCAGAGCTGTATGAAAAGCAGATGGAGCTGATCCGGCTGCAGCACCAGAAGCTCCATGAGACTGAAGCCAAGCTGGACGCGCGGGTGACGTATATGAATCAATGGGTGCACCAAGTAAAGACGCCGCTGTCGGTCATTAATTTAATCATTCAAGAAGAGGATGAGCCCGTTTTTGAACAAATCAAAAAAGAAGTCCGGCAGATTGAATTCGGGCTGGAGACGCTTCTTTATTCTTCAAGGCTCGACCTGTTTGAACGGGATTTTAAAATCGAAGCGGTTTCCCTGTCCGAGCTTCTCCAATCAGTCATTCAAAGCTATAAACGATTTTTTATTCAATATCGCGTTTATCCGAAAATGAACGTTTGCGATGATCATCAGATTTACACCGATGCCAAATGGCTCAAATTTGCGATTGGCCAAGTGGTCACAAATGCGGTCAAGTATTCAGCGGGCAAGAGTGACAGACTTGAGCTGAATGTCTTTCGCGATGAAGACAGGACGGTGCTTGAAGTCAAAGATTACGGTGTCGGGATTCCCTCACAAGACATCAAGCGGGTGTTTGACCCTTATTACACGGGTGAAAACGGGCGGCGTTTCCAAGAATCTACGGGAATCGGCCTCCATCTCGTCAAAGAAATTACAGATAAGCTCAATCATACGGTGGACATCAGCTCGTCTCCCGGTGAAGGGACATCAGTTCGATTTTCATTTCTTACAAAAATGTAAGGCTGCGTTAAGAAAACAACATAGCCCGCTTTGTTTCCCCTTGATAACATGGATTTATGTCAAGGGGATTTTTATGTTGAACGTCCCGGCACTACATGAAAGCAGCCCAGATCAACAAGAATAAAACCATAAGGAGGATTTTCATGGCGAATATGCTTGAAGTCAAACATATAAATAAAACCTATAAAGGACAAGTGTCCTATCAAGCCTTAAAGCAAATTTCATTTTCAATAGAAGAAGGCGAGTTCACGGCGGTGATGGGGCCGTCCGGGTCCGGAAAAACAACGCTTTTGAATATCATTTCAACGATTGACCGTCCGGATTCAGGCGATATCCTGATTAACGGAGAAAACCCGCATCGCCTGAAGCGGACAAAGCTCGCTCATTTCCGCCGCAAGCAGCTCGGATTTGTGTTTCAGGATTTCAACCTTCTGGACACGCTGACAATCGGTGAAAATATCATGCTGCCGTTAACGCTTGAAAAAGAAGCGCCGTCTGTAATGGAAGAAAAACTGCACGGCATCGCGGCAAAGCTCGGTATCGAAAACCTGCTTAACAAGCGGACGTTTGAAGTATCCGGAGGCCAGCGCCAGCGGGCCGCCATCGCAAGAGCGGTCATTCATAAGCCGTCACTCATTCTGGCCGATGAACCAACTGGAAACCTTGATTCCAAAGCGACAAAAGACGTCATGGAAACGTTGCAGAGCCTGAATCGGGATGATCATGTCACGGCTTTGATGGTGACCCACGATCCGGTTTCGGCAAGCTACTGCCGCCGCGTCATCTTTATAAAAGACGGCGAATTGTTTAATGAGATTTACCGCGGGGAAAACCGCCAAGTCTTTTATGAACAAATTCTTGATGTGCTGTCTATGCTGGGGGGAAACGCAAATGACCTTTCTTCAGTTCGCTTATAAAAACGTCACGAGAAACAAAAGGGCCTATCTTGCATTCTTTTTAAGCAGCGCCTTTTCCGTTTTGATTTTCTTTACCTTTGCGATGTTCCTGTTTCATCCGGCATTAAAGGAAGGCTACCTGAATAACATCGCCAAAAAAGGCTTAACCGCTGCGGAATGGATGATCTTTGTTTTTTCTTTCTTATTTGTTCTGTATTCGGTTAATGCATTTTTGAAATCGAGAAATAAAGAATTCGGCATTCTGCTCATGCAGGGCATCACGCCGGGGCAGCTGAGAAAGCTCATTACTGCGGAAAATATGATCATCGGCGTCATGTCAATTGCAGCCGGCATTATCGGTGGATTCATTTTTTCAAAGACGTTCTTTACGGTCGGCGCTTATATTTTAGAAATGGACGCGCTGCCTTTGTATATGCCTTGGAAAGCGCTCGGTATTACGGCCTGCGGATTTCTGCTCTTATTTTTCTTTTTATCGCAGTTTACGATCCTTTTTGTCAGATCAAATACGGTTATCAAATTAATAAAGGGCACTGGCAAGGTTAAACCGGAGCCTAAGCCGTCCGTGCTTCTGTCCTTATTCGGCATCGCCTGTCTGTGCGGCGGGTACGGCATGGTTCTTAAAGGCAATGTCCACGGGGCCGAACCGTTTATCATTTTACTGCTCACCGTCATCGGAACATATTTCTTTTTCAGCCAAAGCAGCATATGGATTCTGCGCGCGCTGAAGAAGTGGAAAACCTTTTATCTGCGCGGGAAAAACATCATTTGGGTTTCTGACCTTGTCTATCGTTTAAAAGACAACGCCCGCCTGTTCTTTATTGTCAGCATTATTTCTGCGGTTGCGTTTACTGCGACAGGCGTGCTCGCGATGTACAAATCGACCGTCGGAGCGGAAGAGTCCGCTTATGAAATGGAGTATTTATCTTACAGCAACAATCCAAAAGAACAGACTCATTTGAAAGATATTGACCATGAACTGAAAACACACGGCTTTACGTATAAGAAAGACAAAATAGATGTTTCCTATGTTCGCTATCAGGAAGGAGAAACTGTTCCCCCTGTTTACATGATCAGCAAATCGGATGCGGCAAAATACTTCCATGTCAAAGTGAACGGCCTGAAAGAAGACGAGGCTGTCTATTTCCCGGGAACGTATGACCGCAATTTCAAAAACAAAGCTCCGGATCAGCTGAAGCTGCTGAACCAAAAAGGGGAGATGTCTGATCAAAAACTGTCGGTAAAAGAAGTCAAAAAACCGCTGATCTCATTGAATGCCATCATCGCGGTGAATGATCAAACCTTTGATCAGCTGAAATCACTCGGTGATCAAGCGTCATTATACGGCTACAGCTATGATCATTGGAAAGACAGTCTTGAGATCAGCCAATCTTTGCAAAATGAGATTTACGGCAATTATATCGACGTGCATTCTGATTTTGCTTCAAAAGCCGGGACT
>NZ_JAVAXX010000015.1:0-59308 GCF_042709275.1 Bacillus sp. LR_5
ATTAAAAGGACATAATGGCTCTGGAAAAACAATGATTTTAAGAGCAATCGCAGGGCTTTTAAAATTAACCAAAGGGCAAATTATTGTCAATAATCTCGTTATAGGAAAAGATACAGATTTTTCTAGAAATACTGGGATATTAATTGAATATCCCAGTTTTATACCTGTCTATACCGGTTATCAAAACTTGAAATTCTTAGCTTCAATTAATAAGAAAGTTTCAGACCAAGAGATCCGAAAAATGATAGAGCAAGTAGGATTAGATCCTGAAGACAAACGTAAGGTAAAACGTTATTCCTTAGGAATGAAGCAACGTTTAGGCCTAGCACAAGCACTAATGGAGTCTCCATCACTGCTGCTTTTAGATGAACCGACTAACGCACTCGACAAAAAAGGAATTCAGCTAATCACTGATTTATTGAAAAAAGAAAAAGAAAAGGGAACTACAATAGTCGTTGCAAGTCATGATGAAACCCTGACTGAAAATAATATTGTAGACAGAGTTATACATATTAGCAATGGTAGACTGGGTGAGGATAATGAATAAACGAGCAATATTGTTAATAACCATTTTTTTAATTATTGTTGCTGGTAGTAGTTTTCGTTATTATAAACTGAATAATCATAATGATAATTACTCTCCTCATATCACAAACCTTCCGAAAAATCGTATGATCGATACGGGTGCCGGGATTACTTATCATGTTCTCAAACCATTAAAACCAATTGAATTTATGGATGAGGATCTTAATATGAAAAGATTGTTATACATTTTGCCGCTGGATATAACAAATACATCCAAGCACGAAATAACGCTGGAACAGCTCTCACCTGATGGAATGAAATATCTTTTTTTTGGTGGCTTTGATCACTATTACAATTTAATGGCGTATAATTTAGATCTTCCAGAAAAGTATCAATTCAATACTTCAATTCCTGCTGGGAAAACTATACGAGGCTATGTCGGTTTGAAAATGACAAAAGGCAAAGACGTAAACTTTAACTATAAAAATTTTGATCCCACAACCTCTAAATTATTTGTTTATTATTCCTTGATAAACAAATCAAATAAAAGGATAACATATAAATTCCCACTTAATTAATCTTGTATTACAATTCAGGAAATCAATTCATATTTCCTGAATTGTATTTTTATATTCTCTTCCTTCTCTCCTGAAAAGTTAAATTATAGAATTCAATATCTTTCAATTTAATTTTCATCTATATTGATATGATGATTGCCAACACCGCTTCAATAATTTTCATTGAAAATCATAATAATTCAAAACCTCTTATCTCCTTAATTCATTCCACTTTAAGCACCTATTAAGATTGAAAAAAATAAAACAAGCCCGTACTGAATGGCTTATACCAGTCAACACGGGCCTACCTTCTTATTTCACAAACCCAAGCAGCATTTCACGGATGATTTTGCTGGCTGTGTTTGCCGTTTGTTCTGAGTGGTCATACACCGGTGCGACTTCCACTAAATCAGCGCCCTTCACGTTTACTTCTGAACGCGCGATTTCATGAACGGACGCAAGCAGTTCTTTAGACGTGATGCCCCCGGCGTCAACGGTGCCCGTTCCCGGTGCGTGTGCAGGGTCTAATACGTCAATGTCGATTGTGACATATACCGGACGGCCCGCAAGCTTCGGAAGCACTTCTTTCAGCGGTTCAAGCACTTCAAATTTTGAGATGTGCATGCCGTTTTCCTTCGCCCATTCAAACTCTTCTTTCATGCCGGAACGGATTCCGAATGAATACACATTTTGCGGTCCGATCAATTCTGCCGCTTTGCGGATCGGCGTGGAGTGAGAAAGCGGTTCTCCCTCATAGTCAACGCGAAGATCTGTATGTGCATCAAAATGGATAATCGCAAGGTCTGGGTATTTCTTGTGCATTGCTTTAATGACAGGCCATGATACGAGGTGCTCCCCGCCCATGCCCATTGGGAACTTCCCTTTTTCTAAAATACTGTCCACATATTCCTCAATCATATCAAGGCTTCGCTGCGGATTTCCGAACGGCAGCGGAATGTCGCCGGCATCAAAGAAGTTCAGATCGGCCAGATCACGGTCTAAATACGGGCTGTACTCTTCAAGGCCGATTGACACCTCGCGGATTCTGCTTGGGCCAAAGCGTGAGCCCGGGCGATAGCTGACCGTCCAGTCCATCGGCATGCCGTAAAGGATGGCGTCCGCCTCCTCCCACTCGGGACGGCTCGCAATAAATACTTTTCCTGAATAAGCTTCATCAAATCTCATCTATAATACCCTCGCTTTCCTGTAAAAAAGCGCAAGATTCGCTCCTGCGCCATACCAACATTATTTAATCAGGTCACTCACAAATTTCGGCAGAACAAAGGCCGCTTTATGAATATCTTTTGTGTAATATTTCGTATCGATTTCAAAGAAACGGCTATCTTCTACTGCAAGTGGATCATATTTTTTCGAACCGATCGTAAATGTCCACAAACCGCTTGGGTATGTCGGAATGTTCGCCGTATACAGCTTCGTAATCGGGAAGATTTCCTTCACGTCTCGCTGTACATTTGTGATTAATTCCGGTGTAAACCATGGGTTGTCCGTCTGAGCGACGAAAATACCGTCTTCTTTCAGCGCCTTCGCGATTCCCGCGTAGAATCCTTTTGTAAACAGATTTACAGCTGGTCCGACAGGTTCAGTTGAATCTACCATGATCACGTCATATTGATTTTCAGATTTCGCAATGTGCATAAATCCGTCATCCACCTGCACGTCAACGCGCGGATCATCCAGTTTTCCTGCGATAGAAGGAAGGAACTTTTTAGAGTATTCGATGACCTTGCCGTCAATATCAACTAGTGTCGCTTTTTTCACGCTCGGATGCTTCAGGATTTCTCTGATGACGCCGCCGTCACCGCCGCCGACTACAAGAACGTGCTCCGGATTAGGATGCGTAAATAATGGGACATGCGCTACCATTTCGTGATAAACGAATTCGTCTTTTTCAGATGTCATCACCATGCCGTCCAAAAACAGCATGTTGCCGAACTCTTCTGTTTCCACCATTTCTAAATGCTGAAACTCCGTTTGTTCTGTATGTAACGTTTTGTTAACCTTCATTGTAATGCCAAAGTTTTTCGTCTGCTTTTCTGTGTACCAAAGTTCGCTCAATTGTCATCTCCCTTTCAAGGCTGTATTTATTTATTGTAAGCGTCTTATCAGCTTTTATTCTCGGTTGAAATCTCATTTTCACCTAAGGAAAAAGTATAGAGGATGGCGGGGAAAAAGTAAAGATACGTCCTGTTCTGCGATGTTTAAAAATGATCTTTTTTTCTCATAATAGTAGAAACATAAAAAAAGGGGGAACCCGTTGTGGATGCAATGACAAATAAACGGCTGAGACTGACGCTGAAAACCGTTCGCGCCTTTATCTTTTTAGGGGCTTTGGCGGCCTTAGCGGCAGCTGCTGTGTTTATGACTGTCATTTTGATAGCCAAATACCAGGGCGCTCCCTCCGTGCAAGTGCCGCAATCCACGATTTTGTATGCGAGTGACGGCTCAAAGCTCGGGGAAACGAATTACGGTGAAAAGCGCTATTGGGTCCCCTTAAAGGACATGAATCCGACGATTGTAAAAGCGACAGTGGCGGTTGAAGACCAGAATTTCTACGATCATCACGGCTTTGATTATAAACGCATGGCCGGTGCGGCGCTTGCTGACCTGAAAGCATTTGCCAAGGTTCAAGGCGCAAGCACCATCACCCAGCAATATGCGAGAAACTTATATCTTGAACACGATAAAACGTGGAAACGAAAATGGAATGAAGCGTTCTACACGATCCGTCTGGAACAAAACTATTCTAAGGACGAGATATTGGAAGGCTATTTAAATACGATTTACTACGGCCATGGCGCCTACGGCATTGAAGCCGCTTCCCGCCTGTATTTCGGCAAGCATGCGAAAAATCTGACAGATGCGGAGGCGGCGCTTTTGGCGGGTATCCCAAAAGGCCCTTCCGGCTATTCGCCGTATGTCAATGAAACAAAGGCCAAGGAGCGCCAGAAAACGATTGTGCGGATGATGGAAAAGCAGCGGATGATCAGCCATAAGAAAGCGGATGAACTGATGAAAGAACCTCTTTCCTATCAGCCTTTGAATAAACAAGTTTCCAAGAGAAAGGCCCCTTATTTCTATGACAATGCGATGAGAGAGCTGGAGAAAAAGCTCGGCCTGACGAGGGAGCAAATTGAAACAAGCGGGTTAAACGTCTATACGACAGTAGATAAACGGATGCAGCGCATCGCCGAGGAGACCATTACCGAAACGGTTAACGCCGGCTCTGACATTCAAGTCGGATTTTCAGCTATTGATCCCCGCACAGGAAACGTTCTCGCTCTTGTCGGCGGCAGGGATTATCAAAAAAGCCCGTTTGACCGGACGACACAGGCGAAGCGCCAGCCCGCTTCGACGATCAAGCCGCTGCTGTACTATAAAGCGATTCAGAGCGGATTTACGCCAGTCACTTTGATGAAAAGCGAAGAAACCGAGTTTCAAATTGATGCAAAGGGAGAAACCTATTCTCCAAGCAACTATAACGGATACTACGCCAACAAACCGATAACGCTTCTGCAGGCGCTGGCGCTTTCCGACAACATTTACGCTGTGAAAACACATCTCTTTCTCGGCATGAACAAGCTCGTACAGGCGGCAAAGGAATTCGGCATCACTGCGCAGCTTCAAGCACTGCCGTCTCTGGCGCTCGGCACCGAACCCGTGCGCCAGATTGAGATGGTCAATGCCTATGCCATGCTTGCAAATGGCGGGAAGCAAATCGAACCGACCTTTATTTCGAGGGTCACGGACGCAGCGGGACATGTGCTGTATGAAAGCCCTAATCAGCATAAACAAGTGCTCGATGAAAAAGCCGCTTTTGTCACGGCGAGTATGATGACAGGCATGTTTGATACGGATTTAAACGGCTATACGTCGGTAACCGGACGGACGATCGCCAACCGCCTGACAAGAACGTATGCGGGAAAATCAGGAACCACAAGCGCAGACAGCTGGATGATCGGCTTCAATCCAAAGCTGGCTGCAGGTGTTTGGACGGGATATGACAAAAACAGCACCATCGACTCGGTCGAAGAAAAAAGCTATGCCAAAACGATTTGGGCTGACTTCATGGAGAATGCGCTCAAAGGAGAACCGGAAACTGCATTCAAACCGCCAAAAGGCGTAACCGGCGTGTACATTGATCCGGCAACGGGCTACACGTCCGGCCCCGGCTGCACAGCCAAGCACTACACGTATTTTGTGAAAGGCACTGAGCCATCAAACGTATGCTATGGGGCAGAACCAGCAAAACAAACAAAAGACCTGCATCCAGTCAAAGAGAAGCCTGCTTCACCGAAAAAGTGGTGGGACAAATGGCTGGGGCGAAATCATTGAAAATAACCCGTCTCCTCGGAGGCGGGTTATTCGTGTGGTTCCTTCATAATCGATGGAAGCAATGTTACGCAATCGAGCTGAACAATCAGTTTCGGAATCCTTCGAGGATAAAGTGGTGATTTCTCATTTCTTTGGCGTCGGCTTTAATCTCCCAGTCACCGACTCGAATGGTTTCGTACATCATCTTACACTTGAAAATGAAAAACCCCGAGTCTTGTTTCGGCTCGGGATTTTCCATGTCCTATTTCTGTATCACCAGTTTACTCAATGTTTACGAAAAATAGTTCAAATTTTCTAAAAGTTCACAGAAAGTTCACAAATTAATTGTCTTCCGGAAGCAGGCCTGTTTTTAATTCATCTGAGGACCGGTCCCATAGGCCCTGATCATGATTTTTCAGAAACTCGCCGAGCACACGCTTCGAGCTGTCGTCCATTTTATCAATGATAATTTTCCGTTTCATTGATTTATCCATTAGATTCACATGCTCAGGCAGCGATTTGTAGCCTCTTCTGATGCTTCTGTCGACCGTCAGTTCACAAGCTGTCACGCCCGCGTAATAAGGCCCCTCTTCTCTTCTGTCAATCGTCACCCACACAAGCCAGTATGGTTTGCCGTTTGGAACTTCTTCTTTATTCGGCAGAAATTTAATTCCTTTTTCAACGGTGCTGCGGGCGTGCATGGCACCGATGTCAACGAACGCTTCTTTTTCCTCTACATCGACGAATACAGGGGAAATGTTATCGAGGCTGAGTGCCCCTACGCCGAAACCGCCGTGTCCGTCTGTCGGATCACTTTTGATAATATTAAACCCGATTGATTTTTTCTTTTTTTCTTCCATGAGTTCTACCTCCTACAAAAGCGGTTGAAATATCGCTGAAAACAGCTGTAAAATCCGATCTCTTCCGGCATTTAGCAGTGGCCAAAGCACGTAAGATCCGAGCGGTGTCACAAACAGAACCAAAAAGACGATAAAGCCGTAGTTCTCCGCCTGCGTCATCTTGGCACGCACCCCCGGCGGAACAAGATCTTCGATTATTCGATAGCCATCGAGCGGAGGAAGCGGCAGCAGATTAAATAAAAACAAAACAAGATTCAGCTGTATCCAAATGGAAAAGAACTGATCAAGTCCCGTGCTGAATGCCGCAAGCAGCTCCATTCCGTATGCATGCATCAACACTAACAAAAAGAAACCGATAAACGCAAGAATCAGGTTACTGACGGGTCCGGCAATAGATACAAGCACGCCGGCAAGCCGAGGTTTCTTAAAGAAGCGGCGATTGACGGGAATAGGGCGCGCCCATCCGAAGCCGGCCACCAAAATCAAAATGGTTCCGAACGGATCAAGGTGTTTAATCGGATTCAGCGTCAGTCTTCCTTGTCTTTTCGCCGTATCGTCACCGAATTTGTATGCAACATAAGCATGGGCAAGCTCATGTATCGTAAACGACACAATTAACGTGATGACGAGGTATGGCATTAAAGATAACGGATAATATAAAAAACGGTCCAAGTGAGATATCCCTCTTTCTAAAAATGCAAGAATTTACTTTATTCAGTATACTATAAGAAGCCTCTTTTTCTAAAGAGAGGAAACGAGATAAAGGAGGATTCAGCACCCATGCCATACGTAACCGTCAAAATGCTCGAAGGCCGTACAGACGAGCAAAAACGCAATCTTGTCGAGAAAGTAACAGAAGCCGTAAAGGAAACAACCGGTGCTTCTGAAGAAAAAATTGTTGTATTTATAGAAGAAATGAGAAAAGACCATTATGCCGTCGCAGGCAAACGCCTGAGCGATATGGAATAATCTCTATAAAGCCGGCGCTTCGCGCACCGGCTCTTTCTATCCCTATTGGGCCAGCTTCCCAATAATCGCTAGGAACGTCTTTTTCTCTTCGATTGTTAAACGTTCAAACATGCTGTCAATCAGTTGCTGGCGGTTTTCGATCATTTGTTCAGCTGTTCCCCGGCCCGATTCAGAAAGCGTAATCCATACAGTACGGCGGTCATTGTTATTTCTGGATCTCTTAATAAACCCCTCCTGTTCTAAATGATTCAGGGCAGTGGTTGTAGCAGAGGGAGACAGTGTGACCTCCTTCAGAATATCCTTTATGGTGCAGCTCCCATGTCTGTATATAATCCGCAGAATAAATCCTCTTACATTATTCACGTGTTTCGGAACGGTGGCTTCATCTAATTGCTTCGTGCTTTTCAAGTATTTTGTAAGTGCGTGATCCAGCAAATTTGCTTCCAGTTTGTCATGGTCCATGTAGATTTCCCCATTTCGAGATGCATTCATAACATACGAACGATATGATTTACTTATTATTTTACTGATTCCGGATAGGGAAAGTCAAAAAAGCAAAATGAGAATTCACAGCTTTTCTCCTAGATACTGCGATTTTTCACCTGTTTGACAAGTTTATCTTTAAACGACTGAAAAGGAACGTGTTCATTCTGCTGATCTCCGAATTGGCGGACGTTTACCGCACCTTCCTGCTCTTCATGATCCCCAAGCACCAGCACGTACGGGATTTTCTGCACCTGCGACTCTCTGATTTTGTAGCCCAGCTTCTCATTGCGCTCATCTATGCAGGCTCTTATCCCCAGCTGCTTCAGCTCTGCCTGCACCTTTCTGCAATAGTCCAAATGAACGTGCGAAACCGGTATGATTTGAACCTGGATCGGTGCAAGCCAGACTGGGAATGCCCCGCCGAAATGCTCGATCAAAATGCCGAAGAACCGGTCGATCGAGCCGAATATTGCTCTGTGTATGACAACAGGACGAACTTTTTCATTGTGTTCATTGATATATGATAAATCAAATTTTTCCGGCATTTGAAAATCAAGCTGTATTGTCGCGCATTGGTGGCTTCGTTTCAGGGCATCTTTTATGTGAAAATCAATTTTCGGCCCGTAAAACGCCCCGTCACCTTCATTAACCTCATAAGACAGGCCAAGCTCCTCAAGGACGTATGCTAAGGCACGTTCCGACGCTTCCCAAAGGCTGTCATCACCTAATGAATCCTCCGGGCGAGTCGAGAGTTCGACCGAATACTCGAAGCCAAAAGTACGATATACCTCGTCAATCAGCCGAATCGCTTCTTTGATCTCACTCTCAATCTGATCCTCTCGAACGAAGATATGGGCATCATCCTGGCAGAACGTCCGGACGCGAAGCATTCCGTTTAAAGCACCGCTGTACTCATGGCGATGCACCTGGCCGAATTCCGCCATTCGAATCGGCAAATCCCGATACGAATACAGGCTGTTTTTAAAGATGAGCATATGGCCGGGACAATTCATCGGCTTCATTGCGAATCTTGTATCATCCACTTCTGAAAAATACATATTATCGCGATAATGATCCCAGTGGCCTGACTGCTCCCATAACCGCTGATTCATCATAAACGGCGTACGGACCTCCTCGTAGCCAGCCTTTGTTTGCAGCTCACGCGAGAAGCATTCCAGCTCATTGCGGATAATCTGCCCTTTCGGCAAATAAAACGGCATTCCCGGCGCTTCTTCAGAAAACATAAACAGCTCTAATTGTTTGCCCAGCTTGCGATGGTCTCGTTTTGCCGCTTCTTCCAGCATATGAAGATGTGCATCGAGATCTTTTTTCTTATGAAACGCAACCCCGTACACCCGCTGCAGGACTTCATTTTCGCTGTCTCCGCGCCAATAAGCGCCCGATACTCTTGTCAGTTTGAACGCCTTGATCATTCCTGTAGAAGGAAGATGCGGCCCGCGGCACAGGTCAACGAATTCTCCCTGCTGATACAGCGTGATATCCTCTCCGCGCGGAATATCCTTCAAAATCTCCAGCTTAAACGGCTCGCCTTTTTTGGCAAACAGCTCTTCAGCCTCTTCGTAAGAAACCTCAATTCGTTTGATTTCAAGGTTCTCATTTATAATATTCTTCATTTCTTTTTCGATGGCCTCTAAGTCTCCTGATGTCAAGCTTTGCTCCAGCTTCATGTCATAGTAGAAGCCGTCTTCAATCACTGGACCTATCCCCAATGACACTTCTCCGTACAGACGTTTCACTGCTTGAGCCAGTACGTGCGCTGATGTGTGGCGAAGCACCTGCAAGCCTTCTTGGGAATCAAGTGTGACAATCGAAAGCTCAGCATCCTCCTCCAGCTTAAAGCTGAGATCAACGAGCTTGCCGTTGACCTGGCCCGCAGCCGCCTTCTTTTGCAGACTGGAACTGATAGAACCAGCCGCTTCTTTGATTGTGATGCCTTTCGGATATTCCTTGATCTGTCCGTCCGGAAGCTGAATGTGCACTTGTTTACTCATTTTTAAACACTCCTTCATAATTGTTGGATATAAAAAAACACACCCGTCCCGCTGTTAGGGACGAGTGTGTGATGTACCCGTGGTTCCACCCAAATTCCCGACAAACGCTATGTTGTCGGCTTGGTGCTGTAACGCAGCATAGACGGCATTGGATACTTCAGTTCCCCAATGCTGCTCCAAGGCGGTAAATGATCATCCTAAGCTGGGAAGCTCCCACCTTTCCTTCCCTCTCTGAAAACCGTAACGATCATTCATGTCCTTTTCATCGCATGTATTCAATTCATAAAAAAACACACCCATCCCTCTAAAAGGGACGAGTGTGTGATGTACCCGTGGTTCCACCCAAATTCCCGACAAACGCTATGTTGTCGGCTCGGTGCTGTAACGCAGCATAGACGGCATTGGATACTTCAGTTCCCCAATGCTGCTCCAAGGCGGTAAATGATCATCCTAAGCTGGGAAGCTCTCACCTTTCCTTCCCTCTCTGAAAACCGTAATGATCATTCATGTCCTTTTCATCGCATGTATTTAGTTCATAAAAAAACACACCCATCCCTCTAGAAGGGACGAATGTGTTTATCACCCGTGGTTCCACCCAAATTCCCGATCAACACACATGGTGTATCGGCTTTGAGGTGCTGTAACGCAGCATGACGGTATCAGTTACTGGATTTCCCCGATACGGCTCAAAGGCGGTAAGCTGCTTCCCCTGCGTTAGGAAGATCTCAGCTGTCCTTCCCTCTCTGGAAACCGAAAAAGCATCTCATGTCCTTATCAGTGCCTGTATACATTACTGATTGTTTATGATTTCATATATTTTACAATACATTTTCTGAAACCGCAATCTGTTTTGTAAAAAAAAGCAAAAGAAACGGGTCATTTCTTTTGCTTGGTATGGTTAACAAATCTGCTTCAGTTCTTCTATGTATTGAAGCGCTTCGTCATATTCTTCATTTGTATATTTTTGCTTGCTTTTGATTGTAAAGACTTTTTCTTTCTTTTCCTCAGCCTCAAGCCCGTCAAAGTAAAGGATCGTGGAAACCAGCTCTAAAAACCGTGATGAACGGCTGTTTACACTGTCGATATAGCCTTTGATATCCGGCATATCCAGATCAGCATGGTCTAAAAATGCAGAGCCTGTCTCAGTCAGCGAATAACGGTATTGAAAGTAGCCGCCCTTTTTTTCCTTCACCTCATGCAGAAATCCAAGGTTGCACAGCTCTTCAATCTGGAGCGTCAGTTCCTCTGAATACGGTCCATAAAAGTGAAAATCATATTTCTCATAGAAAGGAAACTGCATTTTCTTTGCGATATAAATCATTTTCTGCAGCTTCTTCCGCCCGATGATTTCTCCAGAATCCGAGAACACCTTCATCAGTTTTGCATGTTCTTTCAACAAATTCCCGACATCTCCTTTTTCCTTCTTTCCAATTTCTATGTCAGTCCCAGCAGCTGCCGGATTTTCATTTTCGTTTCCGGATGTTCAGAGCCGTCACAAATCAGGTCCTTCGGATAGTACAGCTTGTGGTCCGTCCGACGTTTCCCGGAGATGGATTCCACAATAGCCGACTGTCTGGACAGCTCTTTAATTTGGCCGTTTTGCGTCAAGAGATGGATCGGCAGACGCTCCTCTTCCTCTCCAGGACGGTAAAAATCGTATGGCAGATCTGAAGAAGAATCGACGACCAAATAGTAACTCGGATCGATTCCCGCCTCTTTGAACAATGAAGTCAGCTCAAAATAAGCCGACATTTCTTCATTCGGATTGAATTCAACGTATTGGAACAGCTGGCGGTTAATGAATCTTCGGCACAAATCAGATAAAATCGCGTCTTCTTCATCCTCCCAGGCCTGGAAGTAATACAAAATAATAGATTCATCAAGCTTCAAATAATCCTCCAGCGTCAATTTCCCTTCAAAAATAGAATAGAAATGAACCGGAGCGTGAGTGAAGACATAGCCTTCATCGTGCAGCTGCTTCGCCCTGTGAAGAATCTTCGTTAAAATAACCTCTGCGCTTCTTGTCACAGGATGGAAATACACCTGCCAGTACATTTGGTAGCGGCTCATGATATAGTCTTCGACAGCGTGCATCCCGCTTTCTTTAATGACGATCTGATCCTCGCGCGGTCGCATCACCCGAAGAATCCGCTCCATATCAAAATGGCCGTAGCTGACGCCCGTATAATATGCGTCGCGCTGCAGGTAATCCATGCGGTCTGCGTCTATCTGACTCGAAATCAGGCTGACCACTTGCTTGTTTTTATATGTTTTGGCAATGACTTCAGCAACATCCTGCGGGAAACGCGGGCTCACCTTTCTGAGCACCTGATTGACCTCTGTGTCCCCCAAAATGATATCTCTTGTAAAATCTTCGTGGTCAAGGTGAAAGACTTTTTCAAATGAATGCGAGAACGGCCCGTGCCCGAGATCATGAAGCAGCGCCGCGGCCAAACAGAGTTCGCGCTCACTGTCATCCCATTCAGGGCGGCCTTTAAAGACGTCATCAACCATTCTCCTGACAATTTCATAGACACCGAGAGAATGGTTGAACCGGCTATGCTCAGCGCCGTGGAACGTCAAATACGTCGTGCCGAGCTGCTTAATTCTGCGGAGACGCTGAAATTCGCGGGTTCCGATCAAATCCCATATCAGCTTGTCCCGAACATGAACATAGCGGTGCACCGGATCTTTAAACACTTTTTCTTCTGATAATTTTCCATTTGGATACGCCATCGTCATTCCCTCTTTTTTTTAGCCGTGTTTCTATTATATCGACTCTATTCTTTGAAAACATCCTTGAATTTGCCCGGCGATTTGTTCCATCTTTACGAAAAACACGTTATGTGAAGCAAAAAAGCCTGACCTGAGGGCCGAGGCTATAAAAAATATGTTTTTACTTTTTTATTTTCTTTTTTACTTTGTCAATCAGCTCATCCTCTGTCGGAGCTGACAGCGGGCGATTGTTCACAAAAGCAAATGATTTTTTCCGTCCGGGTCCGCAATAAGATTGGCATCCTACCTCAACTTTTGCGTCCGGGTCCACTTCTTTTAATCGCGGCAGCAATGTTTTGATATTAGTGGCTTGGCAATCATCACACACTCGAAATTCATTAGCCATGACGTACGCTTCCCTTCATTTCTATGTTCATCTATGTGAATAACCTAAAATCGCTTTTCAAAAAAAATCACATCACTCTTCATTTTACAAGGATTCGACTGTTCCTGCAAGCCGCTCCATCCTTCGTATCTCCTATTCTTTCAGCCAACTTGTATAAATATTTTCCAAACTGGACATTCTAATACCATGAAAAGAAAAATGGGAGTTGAGATAAATGACAAAACAGCGACAAGACGCTTGGTCAGAAGAAAATGATCTGCTTTTAGCCGAAACAGTGCTTCGGCATGTGAGGGAGGGCAGCACTCAGCTGAACGCCTTTGAAGAAGTCGGTGATAAATTAAACCGGACATCTGCAGCCTGCGGATTCAGATGGAACGCGGTAGTCCGCCATCAATATGAAAAAGCGCTTCAGCTTGCGAAAAAACAGCGAAAACAGCGGATGAGAGCGCTCGGAAACGGGCAGCCTGCGAAAAAAAGGCTATTATATCAGCCTCCTGCGGTTGATCCTGAAATCGTTCAAGAAACCGCTGCAGAGGAGCCGGTTAAAACAGACGCACCATCAGCTGAAAATGAGCAGCAGCCTTTCATGTCAGGCGAACACATGCCTTTTGTGGATGAAAGCTTTAAGGAAGAGTTAGCTAGTCTATCACACTTATTGTCTCCCCAAACACCTGCAGCCGCGCCAGAGATGACGATGAATGATGTGATCCGCTTCCTGCAGAATTACGAAGGCAATAACGAGCAATCATCGGCATTAAAAATGGAAAATGAGCGTTTAAAGAAAGAAAATCAGGAATTGCAAAGCAAAACGGAACAGCTTGAGGCAGAAGTACAAAAGCTTGAAAAAGACCAAAAAACGATCCAAGAAGATTATGAAACCTTGGTGAAAATTATGAATAGAGCCAGAAAGCTAGTTTTATTTGAAGAAGATGAACATGCCTCTCCGTCCTTCAAAATGGACCGAAACGGCAATTTAGAAAAAATGGCAGAGTAAGTTAGAAAAATCCCAAAACAGCTGTTGGTTTTGGGATTTTCACCATGTACAAAATCCCCTTTTCCATTGAGAAAAGAGGATTTTATTATTTTGCAGCCGGCTCCGCTATTCTTGTAAAATGAGGCCAAGCTTATGTGAATCTATCAAGACATGTGAGCTGCCCCGGCCGTTTTTTGTTTCCGAGGCGCAGCGGAAATGACCAGAAGCCCTAGCATCATCAGTGCAATGCCGAGCCACGAGGAAAGTGAAAGCATTTCCCCTATGAAAAACACGCCCAGCAATGAGGCCGTCAGCGGTTCAGCTAAAGACAGCGTGACCGCCGCCGAGGCCGGAACCCCGGTAAGCCCTTTCGCAAACAAAAAGTATGCGGCGCATGTTGCAATTAACCCGATGTAAAGGCTCGTTCCCAATCCTCTCGGTGTCAATATCCACGAGATATCTGACTGCCATAAAAGCGGCGTCAGCAGGATGGCACTGATCATAAAGACAACGGCTGAAGTCGCTCGCGGAGGCTGGGTTTTCATCATCGCTTTACTGATGAGCGTATAGCCCGCAAAAGAAGCACCCGCTCCGAGCGCCATAAGAACGCCAGCCACATCAATCCGAACATTCGAACCGTCGGAAAACAGGAGCCAGCAACCGGCTAAAGCCAGTACAGTCGCGATCCACCAAGAGTTTCGCGGACGTTTTTTCAATACGGCCCATTCCATGCTTCCGGCAATGATAGGTGCACTGCCGATCGCAATCACTGTCCCCACTGCGATTCCGGTTTCTTTAACGGCTGTGAAAAACAGCGGCTGGTAACACGCCATACAAACTGCAGCTGATAATACGAGCGGCCATGACCAATTTTTCACGTGAAGCTCCCGGCTGATCCAAACCGCAAGCAGCATGGCGCTTCCTCCTATTAATAATCTGAACGCTCCGAATGCCAGCGGTGTGGAGCTTTCTGGAGCCATCGCCTGAACGGTTCCCGTGGTTCCCCAGAAGAAAGCCGCGATCAGCACAAACAGGCTGTAAAAATTCCCTCTCATCTGCCTCTCCCCTTTGTATATGGATGCTGAGGTCATTTTATCGTTTTTCTTTTTGTCAGGGTTATCTGAATGTAAGAAGGATTTATCTGAAAATAAGATTGTTGAGGATAAAATACCGCTTGAAATAAAAATTGCATGCCGGCCGATACAGCTGGCATGCGAAGAACGTTCACCCAAATACCTTTGCATTCCGCTCAGCCATCCGGACGAGGTTTTTCTCAAATGCCATTTCCTCATCAATGGACAGTCCGGCTGAGTATAGATGGGTGCTTAACGCTTTTAATTCTGTCAGTAAAGCGAACATTAAGTCTTGTACGGAGATGTCTGTTTGCAGTAGCTCGCTTAAGGACGCCATCGTTTCCGGACGTATCTCGGGATAGACGCCTTTTTTATCGTTTCGTTTGTCCTTCAGCGCCGCTTGGTAGAATCGTCTGATCAAATCGGCTCTTTCACTGCCGCTTTTATCTGCGCAGAGATAAATTTGAACAGCAACTCCGCCGCGAACGCGTCTTTGAGAAATGCCGGCGAATTTTTTGCCATTTATGCTAAGGTCATAGCTGCCGGGACAATAAGATCCTTCAATTTCATAGGCTTCGATCTTTGCATTGTACGGTTTTAGCATCCGTCTCATCAGCTCAACCATCGCTTCATATCCTTTGTCTATATCGATGCCTTTCTTTTCGTCTTCGAATATGAGAGAAATATTTAAAACGCCTTCATCCAAAACGACGGCAAGACCGCCGGAATTGCGTACAATCACACGGTATCCTTCGTTTTCCAGCAAGGAGATTCCATCCTGCAAAAACGGGAGACGCGTATCCTGTATTCCAAGGACAATTGTATTGTGGTGAACCCATGAGCGCGCTGTCGCCGGCGACACGCCTTTTCCGACGGACATGCACAGCGTATCGTCCATTGCGAAGGATTGCTTCGCATCAAATAAAGGGCCGAGACTGGATTGGTCAATGACTCTCCATGTCGGCTGCATCAGTAAATCAATCGGTTGGTTTGCCATCTATGTAAAACCCTTTCATGTTAGGTTTATAAACGAATACTATTATATCATTTCAGCCGCTGTGATTGATAATTGCTTTTCAGCATCGTAATAAAAATTTCTTTGTTTTTTGTATTCTCCATGAGAGGAGAATGAATGTAAGACAGCTTGCGCTTTAACGAGAAATCTTTTATATGGAGAATTGAAATTTCACGGTGAATCAAATCCTTATGCAGCACGCTTCTGGATAAAACCGACAGTCCCATGCCGTTGATCACCGCTTCTTTTACACCTTGATTGCTGCTGATGGTGAACATCGACTTCGGCCGCAGCCCGTTTGAGCTGAGCACATGATCGAGATATTCTCTCGTCCCGGAGCCTTTCTCTCTTGTCACCCATGCTTCGTTTTGCAAATCGCTGATCGAAATATCTCTCCGTCCGGCCAGCGGATGCTGATTCGGCGCGGCAATGCACATTTCATCCTCCATGAACGGTTCAATTTCCAGTTCATTCTCGTTTGTATGTCCTTCAATCAGTCCGATATCAGCCTGAAGCATCCGCACACGCTCGCTAACCTCCTCCGTATTGCCAATCATGACATCGAGATTCAGCTCTGGATACAGCTTTTGCAACTGGGCCAAGAGCGGCGGAAGAATATACTCTCCGATCGTAAAGCTGGCAGCAATTTTCAATTCGCCTTTCACATAGTGATGATGCGCATAGATTTCAGCCTTTGCTTGCTCGTAGAGAAATACCATTTGCTTTGCTCTTTGATACAAAATGTCTCCTGTCGGCGTTGTCGTAAAGTGTTTTGGCGACCGATTCAGGAGAGCCGTTTGAAATTCTTTCTCAAGATTTTTGATATGCAGACTGACGCTGGGCTGGGAGATCATCAGCTTTTCCGCCGCTTTTGTGAAGTTTTTTTCTTCTACTACCGCTATAAACGTTTTCAGCACGTCGTAATACAAAAACCCCACCCCTGTCATTAATGAAATATATGGTTATGATCAGTTTTCTTTATTGTACTCATATCATCTGTCTTGGTAAAGAAGGCTATACGGAGACGCAAAAAAGACAGCCCTCCGGAAGAGAGCTGCCATCGTCTTCATTTTTCTTACAGTGCTTGCGCCGCTGTAATTAATGCAAGATTGTAAACATCTTCAGCGTTACATCCTCTTGAAAGGTCGTTTACAGGCATATTTAAACCTTGCAGGATTGGTCCTACCGCTTCAAAGTTGCCCAAACGCTGAGCGATTTTATAGCCGATGTTTCCTGCTTCAAGGCTTGGGAATACGAATACGTTAGCATCCCCTTTGATCTCGGAATCCGGCGCTTTTTTCTCAGCTACAGATGGAACAAATGCAGCATCGAATTGGAATTCGCCGTCAAGTGTCAGTTCAGGCGCTTTTTCTTTCGCGATTTTCACCGCATCCGCTACTTTTTCTGTTTCATCAGATTTTGCTGAGCCTTTTGTAGAGAAGCTGAGCATTGCCACGCGAGGCTCAATGTCGAACATTTTTGCCGTATTGGCACTTTCGATCGCAATCTCGGCAAGATCTTGGCTGTCAGGCGCAATGTTGATCGCGCAATCTGCGAATACGTATTGCTCTTCTCCGCGAGCCATGATGAAGACGCCGGAAGTCTTTTTCACGCCTTCTTTTGTTTTGATGATTTGAAGAGCCGGGCGGACAGTGTCGGCTGTTGAATGAGCCGCTCCGCTTACAAGTCCTTGTGCAAGGCCTTTGTACACCAGCATTGTACCGAAGTAGTTCTCATCTAATAATGCTTTACGAGCCTGTTCTTCTGTTGCTTTGCCTTTACGGCGTTCTACGAATGCTTGTACAAGGTCTTCCATGCCTTCATATGTATGAGGATCATAAATCTCAACGCCATCTAGCGTCAGGTTCAGTTCTTTTGCTTTTGTTTGGATCTCATTTTCATTGCCGATCACAATCGGATTCAGCACTTTGTTTCCTGCAAGCTTGCTGACCGCTTCTAAAATACGCTCGTCTAAGCCTTCAGGAAATACAATTTTAACGTCTTTTCCAGCTACTTTTTCTTGCACTGTTGAAAATAAATCTGCCACAATAAAACCTCCTCAAAAAGTTACAAAAACGCTTTCTTTTACTAGCATACTCTTCTTCCAATCAAATTCAAACAGCCAACTTTCATTATAGCGCTTTCATAAAAAAATCTTATTTTTCTAATTAATTTAAGTGACTCATTCTTTCCTTATAGCTTCTCTTATTTTTATGGAGTTATACGAAAGGGATGTTCAAGGTTTCTCCACAGTAGAATCGGATAAACTATGGTATAGTGAAGGCAACAATGAAAAGATAATAGGAGTGAAGATAAATGAGTGAACAGCAAATGACCAATGAAGCGGCGAAAACGCTTGACGGCTGGTATGCGCTTCATGATTTCCGCACAATGGACTGGACTTCCTGGAAGCTGCTGTCCAGTGATGAGCGCCAATCTATCATACATGAATTCACAGGATTGCTTGAAAAATGGGGCGTTGCCCAAAAAGAAGGAAAAGGATCGCAGACCCTTTACAGCATCGTCGGCCAAAAAGCTGATTTTATGCTGATGATTCTTCGCCCTACAATGGAAGAATTAAATCAAATTGAGCTCGAATTCAACAAATCAAGACTTGCTGAGTTCACCATTCCGGCTTACTCCTACGTATCAGTGGTAGAGCTGAGCAACTACTTGGCAAGCGGCGACGGCGACCCTTACGAAAATCCGCATGTGCGTGCGCGCCTTTACCCTGAATTGCCTGAGTCAAAATATGTATGCTTCTATCCAATGGATAAAAGAAGATCCGGCAATGACAACTGGTACATGCTTTCAATGGAAGAACGCAGAAACTTGATGAGAAGCCACGGCTTAATCGGCCGCAGCTATGCGGGCAAAGTCAAACAGATCATCACCGGCTCCGTCGGTTTTGACGATTACGAGTGGGGCGTTACATTGTTCAGTGATGATGTGCTCCAATTCAAAAAGCTTGTGTATGAAATGCGTTTTGACGAAGTCAGCGCTCGCTACGGCGAATTCGGTTCATTCTTTGTCGGCAACCGCCTTTCGCTTGATACACTTCCTCAATTCCTATATGTATAATATCTCTCCCGCCCAAGCCGGCGGGAGTTTTTCGATCCTCCTTTATCAGAATTTAAATAAAATTTGCTATTTTCTCTGTTTTTTCTTACGATGTAGTTAATAATCCATTTTTTTCAAAGGGGTGCTGTTATTTGTCAAAACGAACCGCATTTATTATGGGAGCCAGTCAAGGGATTGGAAAAGCAATTGCTCTGAAGCTAGCAGACCAGCATTTTTCCGTCGTCATTAATTCGCGAAATTTGGACAATATTGAATCTGTCAAAAAAGACATTTTGGCCAAGCATCCTGAAGCGAGTGTCATTGTCTTTGAGGGTGATATGTCTGACCAGCATACGAGAGCCGATATTTTTCAAAAAATCGAATCTCAATGCGGACGGCTTGATGTTCTGATTAATAATATCCCGGGCGGCGCGCCTGACACATTTGATAATTGTAATATAGAGGATATGACGGCCACGTTTACACAGAAAACCGTCGCCTATATTGACGCTATCAAGCGTGCCGCTTCACTGATGAAACAAAACGAGTTTGGCAGAATCATCAACATTGTCGGAAACCTGTGGAAAGAACCCGGCGCCAATATGTTCACAAACAGTATGATGAATGCTGCTTTAATTAACGCCAGTAAAAATATTTCCAGCCAGCTTGCTCCTCACAACATTACTGTCAACTGCCTGAATCCTGGTTTTATCGCTACAGACCGTTACCATCAATTTGTGGAAAATGTGATGAAAAAGAACAGCATATCCAAACGGGAAGCAGAAGAACAGATTGCTTCCGGGATTCCGATGAAGCGTGTCGGATCAGCAGAAGAAACCGCAGCACTCGCCGCGTTTCTTGCCTCTGAAGAAGCCTCCTATATCACCGGACAGCAAATTTCCGCTGATGGCGGAAGCATGAAAAGCATATAAAAACATCCCGCTTTTTAGCGGGATGCTTCTTGTAATGATGCAAACGGCAGGTTCAGCTTTTGAATCCGCATGACAAACTCCCGCAAATCCTCCTGCTTCGACACCATCGATATTCTGACATGCCTTTTTCCGTTGCTTCCGAATATTTCGCCCGGTGTGACAACGACATGGGCATGCTCCAGCAAGTAATCGGAGAATTGGTGAGATGTCTCAAACGTTGTCGGAATTTCAGCCCATACGTAAAACGTTCCTTTTGGCTTTTCCATCTTCCAGCCCAGTTCCTTTTCACACAGCTCCGTAAAAAAGTCAATTCGTTCCTCGTAGATTCGTTTTAAGGATTCCGTTTGCTCCGGATCTCCTGAAAGCGCGGCACTTGCCGCCTGCTGCAATCCGCCGAACATGCCGACAAATACATGATCCTGAAATTCATTGACGGCCTGAATGATCTTCTCATTCCCGACGGCAAACGCCATTCTCCAGCCGGCCATGTTAAATGTCTTTGAAAATGAATAAAGCTCTGCTCCGACAGCTATGGCATCCTCTGCCTCAAGAAAGCTGGCCGGCTTTTTATCGAATTCAAACGCGCCGTACGCAAAATCATGAATCAAGTGGATGTTGTGCTCTTTCGCAAAAGCAGCCGCTTTTGCATAAAAAGCTACATCGGCCACAGCTCCCGTCGGGTTATTCGGATAGTTCAAAAACATGAGCTTTGCTTTTTCCAGCACAGCGGGATCGATCTTTTCAAAATCCGGCAGATAGCCATTTTCTTCATACAGCGGCATTTCGTGCAGCTCAGCTCGCGCCATCGTAATTCCTGACAGGTATTCAGGGTAGCCTGGATTCGGGACCAAAGCGATGTCTCCCGGATTAAGCAGGCATTGTGTCAGCACATATAAGCCGGCTTTTCCGCCGCCGAAGAGCGCAACTTCCGTTTCAGGATTGATTGACACCCCGTATTCTCTTTTATAGAAAGCAGCGATCGCTTCCTTCAAAAAAGGATAGCCTCTGAATGGGCCGTATCCATGAAATGAAGGATTCAGAGACGCCTCCCGCAAAGCCTCCACAATATGCGGCGGAGTCGGAAGGTCAGGGTTTCCCTGTCCGAGATTAATGATATGGGCCCCCGTTTTTTCCAATTCCTTCACCTTTTGAAAAACGAGAGAAAACTCTTGCTTTGGAAGTGTCTTGATGACGTCGGACGGTGTTATTTCCATCTAAAAGACTCCTTTTTGCTCCGTTTTGTTATCCCGTTCCAAAAACGATTTGTTGACGAGCTTCGTATGCAGAAACAATCCGCTTACGATCACAACAATCAGCCCCATAATGACTGGAGCGTTAAAGACGTTGATTAACATCGAACCAACAGAAATGCATAATCCGATCGACGCTTCCGCCACCGAAAAAATGCGCCCTTGAATCTGGTTCGCCGCGTTCTCCTGAACCTTCACCTTTGCAAGCACTTCCCCGTATTCCATCGCGATGAAAAAGAGGATTGCGGCGATGACAGAGACAGCGAAGATCGGCGTGAATAAAAACAGCGCCAGCGAGACAATGGATAAAACGGTAAAGTACGTCAGGCCTCTATTGTTGTTAAAGCCCCATTTGCTGACAAGCGCTGCCCCAATGAAGCCGCCGAAGCCGATGCAGAATGTGAGAATAAAGTTGCCGATTTCCCCGTCACCCAAAAAGCGGCTGACAATCGGAAAATAGCTGTACACAATTCCCCACAGCAAAGCCATCGTAATCATCGTAAACATGGCGTTTAATACGAAAGCATTGGTTTTGATTTCCTTGAGTCCTTCTTTAAAAGACTGAAAGGCCTCTTTTATGTTTTCAGATTGAATCGGCACGAATTGCAGCTTAATGCGGCTGATAAAAATGGCCGAAATCAAGTATGTCACACCGTTAAAGGCAACAGCCAGCTCTACAGAACCGCCTAACAGAAAAAGCCCTCCGGCAGCTGCCCCGACGATGATGGAGATGGTCGTCGCTTTTGCAAATAACGTGTTGATGCTTTTAATATCTGATTCCAATGATGACATGACAGCGAGACGGGCCGGGTTAAAAAACACGCCGCTTCCATAAGAAATAAACAGCAAGGCCAGAAAAATCAGCGGATACTCGCCTTTTGGAAGAAATGTGAGCCCCAAAAAGATGATGCCCCTGATGATATCCGTCCACAGCATGATCTTAATTCTGTCTAACCGGTCGACCAGAACCCCCAAAAATGGCTGGAACACCATCGGAATGCTTCTGACCACGATGACCCCCGACGTCACCCAATAATCGTGATAATATGTAGACAAAATGAGCAGTGCAGGGAGAACACAATAGTCTCCCATAAACGATAGCGCCTGCCCGTAAAGCAAGTATTTAGAGTTGGGTTTTAACTGTTTCATACTGGCAGCACATACTTTGCCGTCAGCTTCGCATGCTGCTGAATTTGTCTGATTGATTCAGCCACATCCTGTGAATTGCTGCCTTTCAGTTCAAATGCAGCAATGGAGTTGAAGGCTTCAAACAGCGTCAAATCAACTGATGTGCCTGGTGCCGCAGCCGAAAAAGAAACGATTTCTGTATCACCCTTCAATAGCCCGTCCGGAATATCGATCGCTTCGATCACCAAATCCTCAGCAGTTTCAGGGATCTGGCCATTTTGTTTGAAATGCTGAGGGTACAGATGGCAGTCAGCGACATAGTAAGGCTCTTGATCCAATAACCCGTCCGGCAGATCAGCATCTTTTCCGAAACAGAGAACATCTAATAATAATTGCGCCATATCAAGGCCGAAAACCTTTTTAATGTTAGGAATCATATTCCAGCCGGCGAATCTGGCTGCCGACTCTATTAAACCCGGTTCTCTGTTTTTCATTAGCTTGATTTCTGTATGTGTTGCGCAATTTTGCAGTCCAAGCCCTTCATTTGCCTTTTTAGCCGCTTCGACAATTTTCTTTTTCGCCTTTTCATCCAAAATGGACGGCGTAATATGTGATGTTTCTGTAAATCCAATTTGCGGCGTTTTGTCATGAATGGCGATCGGAAAATACTCACCATCAGCCATAATGCCTTCTATGCTGATATAGTCGGAGTACCCTTCTGTTTGATACCAGTCTCCGTACTCACCCTGTAAAAATTCTTCAGCAATAAACGGCGCTTCAAATGTGACCGCCTTCGGCACGTTAATCGATTTGAGATAGTCATTGACTCTGTTAAATTCATCTTCTGCCGTCTCCGTGTCGGTTATCAGCGTTACGCCGATTGAACTCGCTAAGTATGTAGGCTTCAAAATAAGAGGTGTGCCGATCTCTTCAAGTGCAGCACGAAAATCCTCAAGAGTTGTGACTCGTTTGTTTTTGATCGATTTGACTCCGGCCGTATTAAAAGCGTCCCTCATTTTATTTTTATCTCTGGCATTTTCGGCTGCCTGCACGCCGGCGCCCCTCAGGCCCAGGCGTTCACAGGCTTTCGCCATCGGAGCAATGAATAATTCATTGTTTGTTGTGATGGCGTCCGCCTCAAACATTTCGGCAACCTTGACGATTTGCTCGACAACCTCTTCTTCAGGCTTGTCATGATCCTCATGTGCCCAATAAATTGAATCGGGATGCTCAAAATCAGCTAAGCTCTGAAAATAGTCTTTATCTTTTATGACCGCGACCGAGTATTTTTCAATCAGTGCTGCATGGGAGGCTGTAATTGCAAAAGGTCTTGGAATAAAGCTAACCAGGTTATATTTTTCAGCAGCGCTTTTATAAAACATGTGTGGCGGGCAGCCTCCAAGATCAGCGATGACCAATACTGTTTTTCTCTCCATATGTAAAACACTCCTTCTTTATTGTGCGGTGTATCCTCCGTCTGCGGTGATGGCGCTTCCGGTCATATAGCTTGATAAATCTGAGGCTAAAAACAGCATCACGTTTGCAATTTCTTCGGGTTTCCCGAGCCTCAGCAGCGGATTTACCTTTGCCTTTTCTTTTTTGATCTCTTCAAGTGTGCCTTCATTATTTTCAAGGAATGATTTTTCATTTAGCGGTGTGTCGATAATTCCCGGGCATACGCAGTTGACACGAATTTGATGTTTCGCATAATCAACGGCCATTGACCGCGTCAGTTGCAAAACGCCTCCTTTGCTGGCGTTATAAGCAGGAATATCAGGCCATGCCACGAGTCCGCCGACTGAGCACGTATTAATGATGTTGCCCTTGCCGGCAGCGAGCATATGCTTGAGTGCGTGCTTGCTCATTAAAAACATGCCGGTCAAATTGACTTGCAGCACCTTGTTCCAATCGCTGAGCTCCATCTCGTGAATGGGAGCCACGATTTCAATGCCCGCATTATTAATCAATACATCCAGCCCTCCAAATGTATCGACCGCCGATTGAACAGCGTGCTGACAGGCAGCTTCGTCTGTGATGTCTGTTTGCACAAAGTGCAGCCTGTCATTATTTTCTTTCCGGATCATTGCTTCTCCCTGCGCCTCGTCAATATCCGCCACAACCACGTTGGCCTGCTGGTTCAAAAAAGCCTGAACCGCCGCATAACCAATTCCTGATGCGCCTCCTGTTATGAGGACAGTTTTATCGATAAGGTTCATGATCACTCATCCGCCTTTATTTTTTTTGCTTTTGCTCTGTTGTAGCGCGGCGGGAAGAAGATGTTAATTGATTTTGATTCTTTTTCGGAACGGTTGATGGCGCCGTGATCCTCCCGAGGCTCGCAGAAATAGGCTGTTCCGAATTTCATTTCCACCGTGCAGCCTTCGACCGTCATGTCGTAACCTCCGCCGATGCAGATGCCGATTTGTTCATTCCGATGTTTATGGAAAGGCATCTCTCCGCCGTTTCCAGGGATTTTGGCCAGCATGATTTCCACCCAGTCCTCAACAAAGAACGTGACTTCCATGCCAGGCAATAGGTCTCTTGTTTTAAAAATATTCAAAAAATAGTCCTCAGGACTTGTATATGTTTCATCAGCTTTCAGCCGCTTGATATCGATCGCAATGACTTCTTGGTCTGTATCGTTTCTTGCCCCGTGAGGCACATGAGGCGGCGCAATATAGGCAGATTCCAAGGCCATCATTTTTCTCGTCACATCTCCGACAGTCATCATCAGCTCGCCAGAAATGACCATGCCGATTTGGACTTCTTTATGCTGATGGGGTTCAACGTTGGTATGCGGCGGAACGTAAGACATTAATACCTCAGTGTCGCCGCGCACGGTTGAATACTGTCTCACTCCATTTTCCCATTCTATTAATTTCGGTGTCGGGAAATAAAGCTCCTGCATATCTTCTTTAGTTTTCATCATCAACGTCTCCTTTTCCGAATAATGACCAGCTCATAGGAATGCTTTTAAATGTTTTCACAAATGTAAGCCCGTACTTTTGCCGTGCAAGCTCATTGGTTAAGGCAATGTCATATAAGCCTTCTTTTACTTTTCTTGCAGCTTGACTGGTCGAATTGACCAGTTTGAAACGTACATCTTTGCGGGTAAAATATTTGATTAAATTAATGGGTGAAGGATGTGAAACGATAACAGATGAATCAAGCATATCGTCGCTGAATTCAAAATTAGGACGAACAGCCAGGCCGTACATCGGTGTATCGCACCTGAAGATCTGCAAAAGCTGCAAATCCGGCCTCATGTAGAAATGCTTAATGCCGTCATAAGCGTGTGGGACGATGGTATATTCTAGCGGGCTTTGAAGCGTCCTTTCGATACATGATTCAAAAGTATCATGCAAGGACAATTTACTGTTCAGCCCCTGAAGAAGAGTAAAATTGGAAATGAAATGTTTTGCTGCGTACTCACTGCTTGTCCCCTCAGGGCCGAGCGTGTTGACTGTAATGAGTTTGGATATTGAATCAGTTCTTTTTTTTGTCTGAATGCTATTATCCAATATAATCATGAGCACCAACCAATCTTTTAAATTTTAAGTAAATTTTATCCAGCGACAATTGAACTGTCAACATTTTTTGAAAATATTGATAATTATTCCTATACAAACAAAAAAAACCCTCAAGGAAGGGTTTTTTATTATAGGAATTTAGAAACTTTGTTTATTGGGATAAGGAATGATCAGCTTTCTGCTCATACTTGCCGTACTTTTTATATGCGAATACACTGAGCACAAATCCGAGTACTGTGATGGCGGCGCAAATCAATCCGACGGCTGCATACCCGTACCCTACATATACAGGCCCCATCAAAGCAGATCCTAATGTCACAGCCAGATTCGAGGCGAGGCTGTAAAACACCATGATTTTCCCGCGATGATGCTCTGAGCAGTCACTCAAAATGGTGCTAAGCAGTGTCACCGTCAAGCTTTGCATTAATCCCCAAATAAACAGGCTGACAATTAATAGAATCATTGAAGCCGGCGCATAGGCTAAACATGCCAGCAGCACGCTGATGACCCCCAGTGCAATCAAAAGGGAGCGCATTTTTCCGATGCGGTCGGCAATCTTTCCTGTAATGACACTCATGGAAAATCCGATGCCATAAATCATGATAAATAAGCCCGCAGCTGTATTTCCTCCGGTAAAAACGTCCTGAAGATAGGAGCCTAAAAATGAATACATACCGTAAAAACCAATCATATTACAAAAGGTTATCGTGATATAAACGGGTACGCGCGGGACTTTCAGCGCATCCCGGAATGTTCCAGCCGGCTCTTCTTTTTCTTCCTTGCCGCTGTTTTTATGTTCGGCATGACGACGCATTTCAAACAGGATCAGCAGAACAACCAAAACGCCCATCAAGGCGAAGATCCAAAATGTCCATCTCCAATGCAGGACGCCGCCGATAAATGATCCGATCGGCACACCGAAGATCAGTGCCAGCGACCAGCTTGAAACAATCAGTCCCATCACCTTACCCCGGTATGTATAAGGAACACGGTCTCCTACAACTGCATAAGCGGTCGGCACAAACGCTCCCGCAGCCAACCCCGACAGCGCACGGCCTAAAAAGAAGAAAAAGATATTTTGAGCCAAAGCGCATATCACTGTTCCTATGATAAAGATCATAAGCCCCGCCATTAAACTTAGTTCTCTGGAGTATTTATCACCTAAAGGAACCAGTAGCGGCGCACCGATAAAAATCATAACGCCGTAAATACTGATAGATAACGCAAGGACACTGACATCTGAATTGAAGGCTTTTGCCAAATCCGGCAGCAGCGGTGAGATGACAAGTTCTTCAGATCCGGCAGCAAATACCCCCATCGTTAAAGCCAGTGCTAACAATAGCGGAAAATGATGTTTTGTTTTGATGTCATTGTTTTGTTTGCTGTTCATTCTTTATCAAACACCTCTTCCATAATCTTCTTATCATAAAGTTGAATTATAGTTTAGCATTGTTTTTTCACAATTCACAATACGAACGAAATCTTTATCATTTTTATTATTTTCATTTAAATTTCAATATAGATTTATATATTTCATTTTAAAAAAACTGTTTTCTTGTCAGACGCAACACGTAAAAAAGCTCTCCGGTTTTCCGGAGAGCTTTTTTATTGGACCTCTGCCTGCTCTTTTTCAATCGGTTCATGATTTATGCGTTTTTTGATGCTCAGATGGTAGTACGCATAGCAAAAAATAATGATCGGCACGCCGCAGTACAAGCCGATTCTTTGATCCGGAATGAAAATGAGGCTGATCAACACGCATCCGTATAAACAAAATCCGAGAATCGGGACTAGCGGATAAAGCGGCGTTCTGAACTCCAGGTCATTCACATTTCCGCCTTCAGCGAGGAAACGTCTGCGAAAGAAAAATTGCGACGCACAAATGGACATCCATGCGACAACTGTCACCATACCGGAGATTGAGATACACCATAAATACACCGTTTCTGCAGCCATGACACTTGTCAGCAGCGAACATCCGGAAATGCCAAGTGTAATCAGCAAGGCATTCATCGGCACGCCTTTTTTTGTCAGCCTGGTAAGAAAGGAAGGGCCCATTTTATTTGATGAAAGTGACCACATCATGCGCGACGCCGCATACAATCCTGAATTGGCAACAGACAAAATCGCCGTTAAGATAACAAAGTTCATGATATCAGCTGCAAATGGGATGCCGATTTGATCGAGCACCACTACAAACGGGCTTTCAATAACCCCCGCCGTTTTGTAGGGAAGAATGGCAACCAGGACGAACATCGCGAGCACAAAGAAAAACAGTGTGCGCCAAATGACATTTCGAATGGACTTTGGCAGTGTTTTTTCCGGATTTTCACTTTCCCCTGCCGCAATGCCGACAAGCTCCGTCCCCTGAAAGGAGAAATTCACCATGACCAGCGTAAACATAACGGCCAGCACCCCATTAGGGAAAAGCCCTCTATCAGTCATAAAGTTAGACAAAAATGGCGTTTCCTGTCCGCCTTTAAAGTCAATCAAGCCAAACACAGCGGCTCCGCCGATCACGATAAATAATACGATCGCTGCCACTTTGATGCTTGAAAACCAAAACTCCATTTCGGCAAAGCTTCTGACAGACAGCGCATTAATCAAAAAGATGACGATGCCAAACACAAGACACCATATCCAAATAGGAACGGAGGGCAGCCACCTTTGCATCAAAATGCCTGCTGACGTCAGCTCCAAGCCTACTGTATTCGCCCAGCTGAACCAATACAGCCACCCGATCATAAAGCCTGTCGACGGTCCCAGAAATTTAGTGGCGTAGGCCTGAAACGATCCGGCCACAGGCATGGCAACAGCCAGTTCTCCTAAACAAAGCATGACAAGATACATTAAAAATCCGCCGATGATATACGCGGCAATGGCACCGAGCGGTCCCGCCTGGCTGATGGTAAAGCCGGAGCCTAAAAACAGCCCGGTTCCAATCACCCCTCCTAATGCAATCATAAACAAATGCCTGCTTTTCATGCTGCGCTGCAATTCATTATGATGATCCTGCATCATCCTTCCCCCTTTGGTTCTTTTGCCGTGATGGTCATCCGGTAGCTCTGCAAAAGATGAACAGTGGTCTGCTGTATGAGGTGAGGCAAAACGTGAAATGTGTACGGTTTATAGACTCGTTCCGTCCACTTATGGCCGTCTTTTCCGTAGACGCCCATGTTAATGGATGGAATATTCAGCTTGCGTATGTCTTTGAACGGAATGGTTCCAATCATATTCCACCCAGGGAAGTTTCTGATAAAGGAATCAATTTCGCCATCGGTTTCGTGCAGCGATAAGAAACTGCCGTCTGCCAAGTAGGGGAAAAACTTTTTGAAGACAAATGTTTCGCCTGTCGATTCAGCGGTTTTGTCAGCCGCTTCTTTAATCACATGCTCCAAAAGCTGATCTCTTGTGCTATCTTCTTTTAAATAGTTATGCGGCAGGTAAGGAGGTGCGTAAAATAGAATGACTTTTGCGCCTTGATCGGGGTCAAGCTTTTGAAGCTCTTCGATTGCCTGAAAGCATCTCATACGAAGTTCGAGGTGCTCATTGGCTTTGAATGCCTGCTCGATACACTGCTCGGGATCTACGCCGCGGCTTCTCAGCTTTTCTAAGTATTGCTCCAGACTGTACACTTGAATGTCCCATGTTAAGTGTTTCTTCGGCAGATTGGTTCTCTTTACATATTCTTCATAATAATCTGATAATTTTTGTTCTGTGTCCCGGCATGCTTCCTCAGTAACTTCGATAAGCAAATCCATAATTTCCTTTGCTGTTCTTTCATAAATAAAATAATTGAAATACAAGCAGCTGCTGACAGCCGTTTGCACATTATAGGATTCCTTATTATCGCGCTGATACAAACAGGATGGGGGCAGTACCAACTCTCCTTCGATCTTTTCTGCCAGCTGAATGTTATTGTGGAGACGGCGTGTGATTTCTGATGAAATCAAATTTGGATCAATGCCTGCCAGCGTATCGCCAACATGTACTTCTCGCCCGTAGATGTAAAAGCAAGGCAGCAGTTTCCCCGCGGCTCCGGTGTAGATATACCTTGTCTTATCACCATCGTAAAGCGGCGTAATAAAATCCGTATTAATGGCAGCCAGATAATGAAGCTGTTTTTCTTTTTTTAGCCGGTTCAGCTCTGAAATGCTGGCGAGAACGCCGGAATGCTGACTCTCCTCATCCGGATTTGCCATAAACAATAGGTTTCCCGGCAGTGTATGGAGGTTCTCTGAAAAATGCAGAAGGTTGGCTAAATGAACAGCGATGCCGCTTTGCATATCGACAGATCCTCTTCCGAACATCCACTCACCTGATTCGGCATCCCGCTGAACATCTTGATCGAATTCATAACGGCTGAAGTACTCGGCCAATTTCTCGCAATCAAAAGCAATATCCTTTAAAGGGCCGAAATCTTCTATTCCGACTGTATCCAGATGGGCATGGTAAATGACAGTATTTCGGCTTTCTCCATGTCCTTCAATAAATGCAAAAATATTTTTACGATTGTATGGGTCGTTAGGAATAGCCTGTTCCCACACATGTTCAGGATTTTCCTGAAAATAAGGATAGCTCATGATCACTTCTTTGATAAAATTTGCCTTTGTCCCCTCTCCGACAGTGCCGTTCACACTGCTGAGACTGACCAGAGACGTTGTCAGCGCCTCCACTCTTTCAGCCGGCTTCATGTGACTGATTTTTGTATATAGCATAAATTGTCCTCCTGATCAAAAGTTGAAATCGTGCGATCCGCTCAAGAATCGCACGATTTTATTTCTCTCAAATCAAAAAGCTTCTGACGTTGTTTTGGCCTGCATGTGAAGAATTAAATAATCCGGGCCGCCTGCTTTTGAGTCTGTTCCAGACATATTAAAACCGCCGAACGGCTGATAGCCGACAATCGCCCCGGTACAGCCTCTGTTGAAGTATAGGTTTCCGACATGGAAATCCTCACGCGCCCGTTCAATGTGTGCGCGATTTTTCGTCAGCAGAGCGCCTGTTAATCCGTATTCCGTGTTATTTGCAATCTCCAGCATATGATTGAAATCACGCGCTTTGCAGATCGCAACAACCGGGCCAAAAATTTCTTCCTGCATCAGGCGCGCGTTTTCATCAACATCTGCAAAGATCGTCGGCTGAATAAAGTAGCCTTTTGAATCATCGCCTTCACCGCCGGTCAACAGCTTGCCTTCAGATTTGCCGATTTCAATATATGACATGACTTTATTGTAGGACGCTTCATGGATCACGGGACCCATATACGTATCAGGATCTTCCGGATTGCCTACAGCCAGCGTTTTCGTCAGCGCTACAGCTTTTTCCACCACTTCATCATAAACATCCGGATGGATGACCGCGCGGGAGCCTGCTGAACACTTCTGTCCTGAATATCCGAATGCTGAATACACGATAGAGGAGGCAGCAAGGTCAAGATCAGCGTCCTTGTCGACAAGCACCGTATCTTTTCCGCCCATCTCAGCAATCACCCGCTTCAGCCATTTTTGGCCAGGCTGCACTTTGGCGGCACGCTCATAAATCCGGCAGCCGACTGCACGGGAACCTGTAAATGAGACAAACCGCGTTTTCGGATGCTCCACTAAGAAATCACCGATCTCCGCTCCATCTCCCGGGATGTAATTCAGAACGCCGTTTGGCAAGCCCGCTTCCTCCATGACCTCGACAAATTTTGCAGCTACTACTGGGGCTGCGTCAGCCGGTTTTAAGAGAATCGTATTCCCTGTCACAATTGCAGCCGCCGCTGTACCTGCCATAATCGCAAGCGGGAAATTAAATGGAGAAATGACGATGCCGACGCCAAGCGCTTCGTAATGGTATTGATTGAACTCGCCTGCACGGCTCTTCACCTGAGACCCTTCCTTGAGGCTTAACATTTGCCGCGCGTAGAACTCTAAAAAGTCTATCGCTTCAGCCGTATCCGCATCAGCTTCCTTCCACGGTTTTCCTGCTTCCTTTACAAGATAGCTTGAAAATTCATGCTTTCTTTTGCGCAAAATAGCCGCTGCTTTAAAGAGGATATTCGCGCGGTGCTCCGGTCTTTGTTTTTTCCAAGATTCAAATGCCTGCAGTGCAGCTTGCATCGCTTTTTCAGCAAGCTCTTGATCCGCTGTAGACGCGTACCCAATGATCTCTTCTTTATTTGCCGGATTAATGGAAACAATTTTGCGGTCCGTTTCTATTTTTTCTCCATTTATGACAAGCGGATAATGCTTGCCGAGCTGAGTGTTTACAAATGCCAATGACTCTTGAAATGATGTTTTATTCTTTGCTTCCGTAAAATCAGTAAATGGTTCGTGTGCGTATGAAACTGTCATATGTAGTCCCCCTCATGTCATGAAATATGTTTTCGTATGAATAAAAATGCAAGAACCATGCCATTTTTTTGTCTTTTGCTGAAAAAACTTGTTGAATCAAACGGAAATTTGTCTATTAGCCGACACCTTTCTCTTTCTCCGACCATGAAACGCAAATTTTATTTGCAGGTCTCACTCTTCCTGCAAAGGATAAACGCAAAATTTCTTTGCATCAGAAGAGGATATCTCCCCTTCCGAATTTATACCCACCCGCGGAATCGCGATGCCTCTGCCGATTTTCTGATGCCTGTCATGTAAGCCGCCAAGCGCATATCGACTTTATGTGTTGCCGCTGTCTGATAAATTGTTTCGAACGAATTGACCATGACGTTTCTCAGTTTTTCTGCGACCTCTTCTTCTGGCCAATAATATCCTTGGTTGTTTTGCACCCATTCAAAATAAGAAACCGTGACGCCGCCGGCACTCGCCAGGATATCAGGCACGAGGAGCACGCCTCTTTCATTCAGGATCTTCGTGGCATCAATGGTTGTCGGACCATTTGCCGCTTCGACGACGATTGACGCCTGAATGTTATGTGCGTTTTTGGCTGTGATTTGATTGGCGATTGCCGCAGGCACTAAGATATCGCAATCCTTTTCAAGCAGCTCCTCATTTGTGATGACGTCTGTAAATAAGTTGGTGACCATGCCGAAGCTGTCCCGCTTATCGAGCAAATAAGGGATATCAAGACCGTCCGGGTTGTAGAGACCGCCATGGGCATCCGAGATCCCGACCACCTTCGCGCCCGCATCATGCATGAATTTGGCCAGAAAGCTTCCCGCATTTCCAAAGCCCTGTATGATGATCCGCGCGTTTTGCAGCTTAATCCCTTTTTTCTTCACCGCCTCTTCAATACAAATCGTGACCCCCTGTGCCGTTGCTGTTTCCCGGCCTTGCGATCCGCCTAAAACGAGCGGTTTTCCTGTGATAAAGCCCGGAGAATCGAATTCCCGCAGCCGGCTGTACTCATCCATCATCCAGGCCATAATTTGCGAGTTGGTGTACACATCGGGAGCCGGAATATCCTTTGTCGGGCCGACGATCTGGCTGATGGCACGGACATATCCTCTGCTCAGCCTTTCCAATTCTCCAAAAGACATTGTCCGCGGATCACAAATAATACCGCCCTTTCCGCCGCCGTACGGAAGATTGGCAATCCCGCACTTGAGCGTCATCCATATGGATAATGCCTTGACTTCCTCTTCATTGACTTCAGGATGGAAACGCACGCCTCCCTTTGTCGGACCGACCGCATCATTGTGCTGCGACCGGTAGCCTGTGAACACTTTGACGCTGCCGTTATCCATTTTTACCGGGATGCGGACAGTGAGCATTCTCTGCGGCTCTTTCATAAGTTCATACATATCGCCCGGATAGCCCAGCTTTCGAAGGGCTTCCTTAATGATCGTTTGGGTAGACAGAAATAAATTAAGAGCTTCTTTTTCCTTATCTTTCGAGACTTGCTTTGCTGACATCTTTTTTCACCTCATTGTTTTTTTGACCAGTCAGAAATGTAAGCGCTTTAAAAATTCAACCGGCCAATTCCTTTCTGCATTGGATTCACCCTTATTATCATGCAAGATCCGTACCAGTTTTTTTAATCAACAAAAAAAGAGACTGAAAACATCTCAGTCTCTGATCACATCTATTTATTAACGAGGGTCAATCACCAGCTGCGTTTCAGCATTAAAACTGCCGATTCCCAAACCGTTTACAACATCGCCTTTAATTGTATAAGTGCCTGCGCGCGGAAGGGTTTTACGCACCATGACGAGGTCAAATTCAGTTGCGCCTAACAAATCAAGCGTAAGCGGGAGTCTGACTGTTTTTCCATCGTTTAATATCTGTGTTTCTTTCAGTGTTCTTCCATTCACTGAATCTCTTGTCGTTGCATGAAACCCGTCAGGAAAACGAAATTCTACCGCTCCGAGAGAAAGCACCGCATTTGGTTTATATGTTACCTCAATATCAGAAGTGGTCCACTCTTTTGTGCTGTTGATCGTTTTAGCCTCAATTGATGCAGACTGCGCATGAGCTTGGCCTGAAGGAAGCAAGATTGATAGTAAGACAGCTGAACTGATGAATAATGAAGATACAAATGAAGTTCTTTTTAACATGACATTTCCCCCTCAATTAGTTGTCGGAATTGGCCAGAGCGTCCTCTGCAGAAAAAGTGTTTTGCCATAATTCGCGAATTATCTTACTTTTTCTTAAAAATTAATCTATCATCATTTTCCATGGAAGTAAATGCTTTTTTAGGAATATAAACACTTGGGATTCTTTGAGAATTTCATCCTGTATATACAAGGGTCGAATGGACGATTTACTCTCTTTTTCTAGTCACATCCACCTGTTGATTTCTACCTTTTATCCTATTTTGAAAAAAGGACAAAAAAAAGGCGAAGATGCCTCCGCTCTTCGATTGATCATGTTCCTATCTTTATCTAAATTCGGTATTCCAATTAAAACCGATCGTCTCATCATTCCACGGAATTCTTTTTTCATCAGGCTGATCCGGATTATACGACATGGTGGTGAAGTAGATAATCGTCAGCGGCGTTTCTCCCAGCACTCTGTACCCGTGAGCGACCCCTTTTGGGATCAATAACAGCATCGGGTTGTCTTCGCCCATATAATAGACGTCAGTTTCTCCTTTTGTCTTTGAGTCCTCGCGCAGATCGTAAAGGACAACCTGAGCGTGGCCGGTTGGGAAGAACCAGAGATCATCCTGCTTCTCATGATAATGAAATGCTTTAATCACACCCGGATAGCTTTTCGACCAAGAGGCCTGCCCGAAATGCTCAAGAAGGTTCTCATCATCCCGAACCAGCTCAGCAAAAAAGCCCCTGTCGTCACTATGCTTCGTCAATTTTTTCACCTTGACTCCATCAATCACGCGCACTGCTCCTCTCCTGCAAATACTCCCGTAGCGCTTCCCGCCAATGGCGAGGGCGAATACCGGCTTCTTCAATGGCCCGATGGCTTAGCACAGAGTAAGCCGGACGGGGCGTTTTGTTTCCGTATTCTTCAGTCGTAACAGGCAAAATGACTGTGGCCAGTCCGCTTTCTTCCATAATGGCCTTCGCGAATTCATACCAGCTGCATATACCTGAATTGCTGACATGGTAGATGCCCGGCGGATGGCTGAACAGCTTGATGACCGCTTCTGCTAAATCCTTCGTATAGGTCGGCGAACCCATTTGGTCGCTTACAACCCGCAGCTCTTGTTTCGTTTCACCAAGCCTCAGCATGGTATGAACGAAATTGCTGCCGCCATGTCCGTACACCCACGACGTTCTGATAATCGTGCTGTCTTTTGTTGCTAATCGAATCAGTTCTTCTCCGAGCTTTTTGCTTTTGCCGTAGATGGTGTTCGGATCGAGGGGATCGTCTTCCCTGTATGGCTGGGTTCCTTTCCCGTCAAATACATAGTCCGTGCTGATATGAATATATTGAGCGCCGATGCGGGTTGCCTCCAGCGCTGTATAATAAGCGCCGATTCCGTTAATCGAGTACGCTTTATCAAGTTCTGTCTCGCATTTATCAACCGATGTAAACGCGGCCGTATTGACCACGATATCCGGCTGATAATGGCCAAACGAATGCCGTACTGAGCGCTGGTCAGCAATGTTCATCATCTTCTTTGTTAACGCAATGACCTCATACCCGGCTTGCTTCAGCTGGCGGCACAGTTCCAGGCCAAGCTGTCCTCCCGCACCAGTCACCAATACCTTTGTCAATCGGATCACCTTCTCATCGGTCATTGTCTGTATACCAGCGAATCGTACGCGCAATGCCTTCTTCAAACGGCACTTCCTGCCGCCAGCCCAGTTCGTTTTTCAGCTTTGAAGCATTGATCGCATAGCGCCGGTCATGCCCTTTTCGGTCTTCCACGTGGGCGAACAATTCCTCACAGCCCAGATGCTTCATGATGATGCTCGCCAGCTCTTTATTTGTGCGTTCATTTCCGCCGCCGATGTTATACACCTCGCCGTCGGTTCCTTTTTCTAAAATCAGCTTGATGGCGCGGCAATGGTCCTCCGCAAACAGCCAGTCTCGGATCTGGAGCCCATCGCCGTACAGCGGAACCGGTAGGCCTTGCTTCGCATGTCGGATAATCGTCGGAATCATTTTTTCGCTGTGCTGGTAGGGGCCGTAATTGTTGCTGCATCGTGTAATAATGGCTGGTAGCTTGTGGGTTTTTACGTACGATAACACGAGCAAATCAGAGCTTGCTTTGCTGGCTGAGTATGGGTTATTAGGGGAAAGCGGCGTCGTTTCAGTAAATGCGGGATCATCCGCTTCTAAATCCCCGTACACCTCATCTGTTGAAATATGAATCAGCTTCTTGGCTTTTCCCTGCAAGACCGCTTCCGCCAATCGGTATGTCCCCATGACATTCGTGGTGATAAACGGCTCCGCTTGGGAAATGCTTCTGTCCACATGCGATTCCGCAGCAAAATGAATCACACCGTCATAGGTCTCATCAAACGCCCGGTCGATATCCTCCTGAACGCTGATATCCCCTTTTACAAAGCGAAAACGGCTGTTTTCCTTTAGTTTTTCCATTTCCTCCGGGTGGCTGGCGTACGTTAGTTTATCTAAAACGGTAATGCGTGCATCCGTTTCCTTCAGCATGAGCTTTGTAAACGTGAGCCCGATGAAGCCGGCTCCGCCCGTAATTAAATATGATTTTGCCATCACTTTTCGTCCTGTCCTTTCTGTAAAGCCTGATGTACAAGCTGAGAGGCGAGATGAAGCGATTCGTGAGTTCCGGCATCGACCCACCAGCCTGATAACACATCATACGTAAGCTGGCTGTTTTCGATGTATAGATTATTCACATCGGTAATTTCCAGCTCGCCGCGCTTCGACGGTGATATTTGTTCAATATACGAAAACACCTCCGCATCATACATATAAATGCCGGTTACACAAAGGTTGGTCGGCGGATGTGCGGGCTTCTCGATAATGGAACGAATCCGCTTGTTTTTCTCATCAATCTCAGCAATCCCGAAGCGTTCCGGATCATCAACTTCTTTCAGCAGCACCTTTGCTCCTTTTCCCTGCTGTTCAAAACGCTCCGTAAAAGGCTTTAATGAATCTTCGAATATATTATCACCTAATAATAAAATGAAAGGCTCTTTTTTCGTAAAGCGTTTTGCATAAGACAGACCATCCGAAATGCCCGATGCGGCAGGCTGGACCTGATAAGTGATTGTGACGCCAAGCTCTTCCCCGTTCCCAAGCAGTTTGAAAAATTGCGGCATATGCTCTTTTTGGCTGATGAGTAAAATGTCTTTTATTCCGGCTTCCTCCAGCTTCATAATCGACCAGTAAATCATCGGATACGGGCCTACAGGAAGCAAATGCTTGTTGACGGCTTTCGTTAAGGGCATAAGGCGTGAGCCGTTTCCTCCGGCTAAAATAACACCTTTCACATTAACACTTCCTTACATGCATTTTTATACCTTTTGATCATACAAATCTAAAAGAATAGCTGATACCCGTTTGATGCCTTTGCCATCTACGAGCAGCCTTCCTCCTTTGTGCAATGAAAGGCGAAGAGGATAGCTGCTGATGATTCGTGACATCTGATAGATAAGCGTTTCATCCGATACAAGCTCTCCCAAGCCAAGATCAAGAGCGGCGCCTAGCTCAGCGAATGTTTTGGCTGTTGCCGTTTGGTGCTCAACCTGAGAAAGGACGAGGCACGGCACGCCGATGCAAATGGCTTCGTACAGGGAGATGCCGCCGGCGACAATGGCTGCATCCGCTTGTTTCATCATACCCGCCATATCATTTGTTTGCCCGATCACCGTGTACTGCGGCTTCTTTTGAATCTGCCTTCGGACCGCCTCTTGGTGCGGTGAAGCGCTCCCCATCACAAACATCATGTTTTTGTCTTTCATGGCGGGGACTTCGTCGGCTGCAGCCAGCACTTTAAAAACAAGCTGCTTCGGATCACTTCCTCCTAATGCAACAACGATATTGCGGCATTTTTTCTTAAGTGTGTAATCATTTCTTGCGGCTCGGAAGGCGGGGTGAAGAATAAGATAATCCGGCCCTTCATAGATGCGGGTGTTTCCCTGATCGTACACCCTGCTTTTGATATCGCCGTAAATTCCGTTGATGACTGCGTCACTTTGATGAATTGCTTTGGCGTTTTTCTCTTCAAAAAGTACAATTTTTGTATCTGTTTCCGCCTTTATTTTCTTTAACAGCTCAACAGGTGCGCCGAGAATATCAAATAAAACCAGATCAAGTTTCTTGCTTTTTATTTCCCGGAGAATAAATTCGTGCTGCTGCAGCTCCGGCTTTACGATGACATGCCAATGCTCTTCATGAAGAAATGGTTGAGACTCCTGATTCGTGTAAAACGTAATCAAGCAGCACTGTTTGAGTTCATCCGCAAGTCTCTTCATCCGGACAACATGGCCCATTCCCTTTTCATAACCCCCGTCTGCGACAATCCCAATATGCATGGCTATTCAGCCTCTCGTTCGTTTGCCGCACCAAGGTTCCGGTTCAGCAGGCTTATGAGCTCTGAGGCGGATACATCTGGGCGCTCTCCTGCTTTTTGATAAAGAGCCTTTATCGATTCATAGTCTTCCTTTGTGTCAATGGTCAGCCGGTATTGAGGGCCGCGAAATTGTTCCGGCGCCTCTAAAAACTGAACGTGATAAAGATCTGGATGATCCCTTACATATAACGTGACATGCTCCTGATATTGATCCTCCAACGCCTGAATGCGGCTGATGTCTGTTAACAGCTTGGCGCTGACCGCTTCGCCGCAAATCCCTAACGGGGTATTCAGGATATACGTATAATCCGCTCCTTGATCAAGATGCGCCTGAATCATCATATCGAGCAGCTCTGGATCAACAAACGGATTTTCACCTGTTAACCGGATGACAACTGTCGGTTTGACAGCCTCAATGACCTTCACAAACCTGTCGAGAACACGTTCCTCACTGCCGCGAAAAACGCGAAAGCCATGTTTAACACAGTGCGCCTCTAATATGTCGTCAGTTTCTTTATCAGACGTGGCGATGACAAGATTATCCCGATCCTTTTGATAAAACGCGCTTTGCCGGACGCGGTGAACGATCATATCGAGTAAGCGATTGGAACCGAGCCGACGCAGCACTTTTCCCGGAAGCCGTGTTGACCCCATTCTGGCTTGAATGATAAAGAGAATGTCATTCATGAAACGGGCTGTCCTTCACTAAAATGTCATCCCAGACAATGCCTGTGTCGGCCGGAATGTCTCTTACAGCCCGAACGCCGCCGGTCAGCAGCTCAAAAAATCTCGGGTGCATCCCCTGCAGCTTTTGCCCGGGGCGAAGCACTGCGATATTGTCTTCACTAAAAGCTTCACCTTTTTGAATCGGAGCCGTTGTAAAAATCCCTCTGTATGCAAAATTTCGGATTTCTCCTTCGATGGCGGTCGTTGTTTTGTATGAACTGCCAAGCAGTTTTTCAGAGACCGGCTTCCTGATTCCTTGTTTCATCTCAGCCTCGGTTTTCCTGATGCTTTCGACCATTTCTTTCAATTCGTCCGGATTTAACGCAAACGAGTGGTCGGCGCCCGGCAGGTTTTTATCGATCGTAAAATGTTTTTCTATCAGTCTTGCTCCGAGCTGAACCGCGGCACACGGCGCTTCTGTCGGATGCTCACTATGATCGGAGAAGCCGATCACCGCATCAGGAAAAGCGGCGGCAAGCATCGGAATGACGCTGAGGTTGCTGTACTCCGGCGGCGCAGGGTATTTCGCCACACAATGCATAATGGCAATTTGATCGTTGCCTTCTGTCCTGATGGTGCTCCAAGCTTCGTGAATATCAGAAATCTCCGCTCCGGCTGTTGAAAATATCATCGGCCTGTTCATACGGGCGACATATTTGAGCAGCGGAAGATGGTTAATTTCATAGGATGCGATTTTAAAAGCGCTCGGCGAGGTGGACTGAAGCAGGTCGGCTGACCCTTCGTCACATACTGTGCTTAAAAAGATCACCTGCTTTTCTCGGCAGTAATCCAATAGCGGAGAAATCCAATCAGCTGGCATTTCCATTGATTGAACCAAAGAAAAAATAGAGACGTCCTTACCCGCCGCTGTTTTGTACAAACCAGGTTCTTTCTGGTACATCTTATCAGCCTGGAACATTTGAAATTTCACGGCATCCGCTCCAGCTTCCGCCGCTGCATCAATCAGCGCAAAGGCCTGATCAAGCTTTCCATCATGATTAATTCCTGCCTCGGCGATAATAAATACAGGCGCGTCTTTGCCTACAGTTTTATTCGCGATCTGAAACTCTGCCATTATTTCGCCTCCTTGCCCGGCCAAATATGATAATAATAGTATGATTGTTCAGCGGTGAAGCCCATTCTTTCATAAAGGCGGATCGCCCTTACATTGTGAAGCTGCGTCCCCGCTGTTACCGTTTTATGCTTCTGTGTCTCCGGTTGTTCTATGAGATTCGCCAATAAATGAAACGCGATACGTTTTCCTTCAAATCCCGGCTTCACAGCCATCAAATCGAGAATACATTCATCGTCTCTTGATAAGCCCTGAAGATAGCCGATGACCTCGCCTTTATGCTTAGCGGCAATATTTATAGCCGCCCTTCCATTCAGGTTGTTTCGTGTCCACTCCTGAAAAATTTTGTTTGCTGCTTCACGGCTGAGATGAGGATCTTGAAAATATCTGCTTTTTGTAAACGAGTCTCGGGCCAGCTCACATATCGCTTCTGTGTCTCCAGGCTCAGGCGGGCCCAGTTCAAAAAACGGCGCTGTTTTGTCATAAAAAGACGGGGGCTTCGCCAGCTTCAGCAAACTGCCGACAAAGTAAGAGGATGGCTGCTGCTGTATCACATGCGCCGCTCCGATATCTTCAGCCGGAACACGAACAAAGATAAAATCCGTTTCATCCATTTGGCGTACAGAATAAAAAGCTTCAAACAGCCTCTTCAACTGCCCGGCGCTGTTTGCCGCAAGAAGTTTGACGTTCATGACTTTCTTCTGAAGCATCTGGCTTTCCCACAGAGAATCTTCGTAAAGCAAGACGCCTTGGAGCCTGCTGTTTTCAAAAAGGCCGAGGGAGAATTGATACGGAACGTCCAATGTAAGCTGCCTGCTTTGGAGAAAACTCTCAATCGCTTCTTTGGAGACATTTTCTTTTACCGTGTACACTTTAACCAGCCCCTTTTACGATATCCCGCACAGCGTCAATGACATCATGTACATCCTCGTCAGACATTGATGGATAGAGCGGGAGTGACAGGGTTCGTTTATAGTAATTCATGGCGATCGGGAAGTCCGCTTCCTTAAACCCGAATTGCTTTTGATAATACGGATGGGTGTGTACCGGGATAAAATGAACGCTTGTGCCGATATTGTATTCATCCTTTAAAGCCGTAATCATTTCGCCGCGCGTGACACCGGCCTGTTTTTCATCAACTTGCAAAACATATAAATGCCAGGCGTGCCTTCCGTCATCATGAACAAACGGCGTGATCAGCCCCGGAATCTGCTGAAAAGCGGCTTGGTAGCGGCCGGCAATCTCTTCTCTCCGTTTCTGCATATCATCTAACCGTTTCAGCTGATGAAGACCGAGAGCCGCCTGCAAATCAAACATGTTCATCTTATAGCCGGGCGATTCGACTTCATAATACCAGCTGCCATTTGAAGAATAACGGTTCCATGCGGCTTTGCTCATGCCGTGAAGGCTCAGCACCCGGATGTTATCGGCAAGCTCCTCATCGTCTGTCGTCAGCATGCCGCCTTCGCCTGTCGCCAGGTTTTTAGTGGCATAAAAGCTGAATGCCGTCGCGTCCCCGATAGAACCGATCATTCTTTGCTTATAAGTCGTATACACCGCATGTGCTGCATCCTCCAGCACGAATAAACCATGCTTTTGGGCAATTGCCAATATCGCATCCATATCACAGGACTGCCCGCCGAAGTGGACGGGTACAACTGCTTTCGTTTGCGGTGTGACGACCGCCTCAAGCTTTGCCGGGTCAATATTGAGCGTGTTTTTGTCAATGTCCGCAAACACAGGGGTCGCTCCTGTATGAATAATCGTATTGGCGGTCGAGCTGAACGTAAGCGGAGAGGTAATGACCTCGTCACCCGGCCCGATCCCTTTTGCTTTCAAAGCCAAAAATAAAGCAGCGGTACATGAATTCAGCGCCACGGCGTGCTTTGCCCCGACAAACGCAGCAAACTCTTTTTCAAACTGCTGAACCTTCGGGCCTTTGGAGAGCCATCCCGATTCAAGCGTATCTGTAACCTCCTGAATTTCTTCCTTGCCGATTAACGGCAATGAGTAAGGAAGAAAATGATTTCTCTTTTGCACCATTTTCTTTGCGCTCCTATCATTTTATTCAGTATCTTCCCGCCTGTAATCAACCCCTGTTTTGGCTTTCAGTACCGAAAATAAAGCGTTTGTTGATTCTGCTACCGGATAATTAGCAGCTGTGAATGCCATACGCGCCTCTTCTGCTTTTTGATGCACGGCGGGACTTCGAAGAACCTCAATCAAGGTGCGCGCCAGTTCATCCGGCTGATCAAACATAAAATCGCCAAGAGACTCATAATACGGATACGAGCGGTTTCCGGATGATTTCCCGATCAGCACAGGCTTTTGAAACAGCATGGCTTCAAGTCCGACTGTTGAGGTTTGCGTCACTGCCGCGTCAGCATACGGCAGCAAATCATACAGATCCAGCTCCTTTTTGATGACTCTGCATGCGTTATGTTTTTTCGCCGCAGCGTGATATAGATCCAGCTTGTTTTTTCCGATTTCCCAAGGATGAGGTTTAATGATAATTTGCAGCTGTTTCTGATCAGAAAGCCCTTCTAGCACACCTGAATAAAAATCTTCCGAAAAGGGCTGGGTCGCAATGAGCACGATTTTTTTAGATGGATGAAAAGCAAGTTTTCGATAGAATGTGGACATGTCCATAGGGGTTCTGTTAAAAATCTGATCGAAGCGGGGATGTCCCGTTACGAGAATCTGCTCAGGTTTACAGCCTTTTCGTTTGAACCACTCCGCTTCATACGCACCAAAAACAGCTTGATAGGTTGTAAAAACAGGAATGAAGGCTTCATCTCCCATCAATGCGCCATGCTGAAGGCAAATGCTGACGGCCCCTTTTCTTCGACACATGAGAGCGAGCACCCTGCTGTAAATATCTTCTGCCGTTCCGACGACAACGGCCGAAATCTTCTCCTGCTCAAACAGCGTATCAACCGTATCAATGGCTTCCATAAATAAAGGAATATCTTTATAAAGCCGGTCGCGAAATGCTTGATCACCGAATGCCGGGTGGTCTTCAAAAGGGGCGAGAATCGAACAGGCTGTTTCGAGATACGGCTTCGGATCGCCTTTTTGGCATGATTCGGCAATCTCACGCTTGCTAATCACAGGCAGATCACAATAATGCGGCAAACTCCATCTGGCCAAAACAGCCGTTTTTTCAGGGTCAAATTGATAGTAATTTTCGTTTGAAAAACGCAGGTAATCAAAGTGCAAAATGACTTTCCCCTTAACAGGTTCGTCGTTTGTTTTGACTATATTTTGAATTTTTTCTTCAAAAAACGGCTGAATCTGCCCTTCATCGATATGCTGATCGGCCGGTCCGAATAACTCCGGTTCTTCTTCCATCATCACCCTTAGCTCAGGGCTGATATATTGATAAAAATTACTGATAAGCCCAAGCGGAATCCCCTTGTAGCGAAGTCTGTCAAAAAGCTCCACATACTTCCGGTACAGCACCCAATAGTTGCTTAAATAGGCCGACAAGCTCTCACCCCATTCCAAGCTTTTTTAATGATTCCCGCAGCTCGCGGCAATTGCGTTGCGGAGGAAGGTTCCTGACAAATTCATTTTTTTCTGATTCAAACAGCTGAAAGTGAATCGATTGGTCGGTAATATAATTCAGATCCAGCTCCTCAGCCAGCGGGTAAAACGGATAAAAATGATTGACTCTCCAAAAGAACCGGGCATCCCCGATCCGGTAAAACGCCGGGCTTTCATCCCAATAGGAGCCAAACTCCTCCTTTACCTTCTCAAGCACTGAATACCTGTGCATCACCGAACAATGGTCGATGGCGCACGGCGCGTTCCACGTCACTTGGGCGGCAGGCCTGACAGTTTCTTTTATGATGTCGCGATGCTCGTTTAAATGATAGGTTTTGGAGGCTGAGTAAATCACAGCCTTTTCAGGATGAGCATCGAGCTCCTGCACCATTTTCAGGAGCCGGTCCGGCATATAGATGTTATCATCCGTTGCATAGGTGATATATTCACCCTCCGCCATCTCAATCGCCTGATTGATCAGCGCCGCGTACCTCGTTTTTTCCGTTCTTTCCTTTACTCCAGATACATCACTTTGATAAAAACGCACTCGGTTATCATTCAAAAAAGGACGGATTACATTCAGCGTCTCTTCATTGGAGTTGTCATCCATAATAAACAATTCAAAATCTGAAAACGTTTGTGAAAGTATGCTAGAAATGGACTTTGCCACATAATCGCTTTTGTTATAGCTCGTCATAATGACTGATACTTTCGGCAAATCCTACACCTCCTTCTTGAAACTTCACACCTGAAACTAACGTTATCTTATGTTGCTTATGCGCAAGTTGCGCTAGGGATACAAACCAATATGCGAAAAGTTTGTGTATGTCTACGAAAAACAGCAGCTGCCCAGATCAAAATCTGTGCCGTCTGCTGCTCTTTTTCCGCATATTCCAAGCATCAGCCTCATAAGGTGAAAGAGATAAAAATCGCACCAGCGACTAAGATCGTTTTCCAACGGAGGTGAGTCATCGCGGAGCGTTCATCTATACATCCGGAACATGTTTTGATTGGTTTTCATAAAAAGGAGGAACGATATGAAACCGAAAAAAAATCAATATCAGCAAATGCAGGGATTTGATAATATGCAGGGGTATCAGCCTCAGTACGGTGCCAATCCGTACCCGCAGCAAGGCCAAGGCGGACAAATGCAGATGATGGGGATGCAGCCAATGATGCCAATGCAGCAGGGGCAGCAAGGACAGCAAGGACAGCAGGGCTTCGGCTTCCCGGGCCAGCAGCAGGGCGGCGGGTTTCAAATCCCATCGGGGCCGACACCGTCAGCGCCGGGCCAAAGCGTTCCCGGCATGCTGCCTGTTGAGGAATCTTACATTGAGAATATTTTGCGCCTGAACCGGGGAAAAACGGCTACCATTTATATGACATTTGAAAACAGCAAGGAATGGGGCTCGAAGATCTTTCGCGGCGTCATCGAGGCTGCGGGCCGGGATCACATTATCCTCAGCGACCCGAAATCAGGAACACGCTACCTGCTCCTGACAATCTACCTCGATTACATTACATTTGATGAAGAAATTGCGTATACGTATCCATACTCCATGTCGTCCTATTCGCCAAGATAAAGAAAAAGCCAATCACTCATATCATGAGGATTGGCTTTTTTGTTTATAGATATTTGACGGCTGCGACAACGATCATAATCCAAGAAATAATAAACGCCACACCGCCGAGCGGGGTAATCGCCCCAAGAATGGAGACTTGCGTCACACTGAGAATATATAAGCTTCCGGAAAACAGCACAATTCCCGCGAACATCAACCAGCCGGCTGTCGTGACACTGCCGATGCCGGATAATTTATCGGCGAGAAACGCGACAACGAAAAGCCCAAGGGCGTGATACATATGATACTGGACGCCTGTGTGCCACACCTGAAGATATTTATCAGGAATTTTCCCTTCTAATCCGTGAGCGCCAAATGCCCCAAGTCCCACGGCAAGCAGAGCGTTAATAGCCCCTAATATGATAAACACTTTCATCTATCTCTCCCGCCTTTTCGTTAAACTCATATCATTTATCTTATCGCACCTGAACCAAAATTCAACGTTTGTTCTCCGATGACACGAGATTGTCGGATTTTCTCCTGCGCCAAAGCTGAAACTGGTCTGCCGCTATTGCAGCAAGTGTCCCTAATACGAGCCCATTGCTTAACAGAGAAATCAATACCGGATGCAATCCCTTTAATGCAATTTCAGGAACAAACATGATACCGACCCCTGTCAGCAGCGAGATGCCGATGACAGACCGCACCCTTTTTAATTCTGCTTTCTCATATGAATCAAATTCTGCAAAGGCCAGACCTCCCATTGCGGAGAACACAACAAAGTTTACCGCAAATCCAACGGGTGATGGCAGGCTCGCAAACGCATTCATAAAAAACGGGATCACGCTGATCACGACAACCAAAATACTGCCGATCATAAACGGTTTTTTAGAAGACATTTTCGTCGTCTCAATAAAACCTGCGGCTCCCGAAATCGGAACCGGAGCAATGGCTCCTGTCAAACCGCTCAGCAGATGGCTGAATGAGGCGGCAAAACCGGCATGTCGTTCATGATGCTGTTCATCCGGCTGTTTGCCGAATTTCTTCACAGCGATGTCCACAACCTTCATGCTCGCCAGCATATTTACGATCAGCAAGATGGTAATAAAAATTGAGGTGATGATCAGGCCGCTGTTAAACAACGGGGCGCCAAAAGGAAACAAGGAAGGCAGCTGAAACAGCCGATCCGGCATTTCAATCGGCTTTGCCGCTCCAGCAGCCGCAAACAGCACCCACCCGCCGAACAGGGCCAATAAAATAGAATATTGCTTGAAAAACATGATGTTCGAATTTGTCATCATAAAGACGGCAGCGATCACAACAAGTGCCAGGCCAAATACAAGACCGTCCACCCCGTCCTTACGATAGCCGATTCCGAGAATTCCTTTTATAATGGGCTGACTCAGCTGCATCACCAGCAGCAATAAATAGACACCCGTGACAACCGGAGTAAACAATTTTGCAAGCCGGTCAATGACCTTGAAGACACTTAACAAAAAGAAACATACAGCGCTTACAAGAAGAGCTCCCTGCAAACCGCGCAGTGTGTCCCCATATGTCGCAAACACAGTTCCCGTCAGCCCGGCGTAGATCGTATACACTCCCCACCATAAGCCCGCGGGGCTTTCATTGATCGGCAGTCTGTGGCCTTTCAAACACTGAATGACGGCGGCAATTCCCAGCACAAAAAAGGTGCTTTGGATCAATCTCGCAGAATCTGAGTGATCCAGATGAAACGACTGGGCAACCGCCACCGGAACAACAATCGCCGCAGCAATGATAAACGCTGTCCATTGCAGCGCACCAAGAACCAATTTCACGTAGCTCAACCTTTCTCATTAAAAATCAAATAAAGACTCTCCGTTTCCGTCCTCTTCCTGCTTCTCTTTTTCCTGCTTTCGATATTTGTTTAATCCCGCGCTTCCCATCATTTTTTCCATCATCAGCTGGTCTGTCGATGGCGGTGCGGCAGGACTCGGCGTGCTGCTCGGCTGTATGCGGGGCGCGCTTGCGGTCTCCGGCTGATCCAGCACGACGTCACACAACGAACGGACAACTGCTACGTAACGCTTCAGTTCCTCATCCCGTTCAGCTGTCTTTGCCTTTTTCAGCTCCTCTTCCATCTTTTGAATCAAAGCAGATATATGAATGTTCATCAAGAACCCTCCAAAAAATAAATGTCGTCTTCCTGCATTTTATCAAATTCCTGCCGCGAACGCAGATATGAGTTTGTTATTTTTTCTGACAAACCTTGCGCATTTGACAAGCAGAAGAGATTTTTCACATAATAAATCACCATACCTTACAAAAAAGGAGCGACGGAATGAACAGCATCCCCTCTATCGTCAGCAAGCATAAAGCCTATTTTGCGGCGGGGCATACGAGACCGCTAGAATCGAGACTGGACATTTTGCAGAAGCTGAAACAAGCCATCAAAACACATGAAGCCGATTTAACAGCCTCTCTCTATCAGGATCTCCACAAATCTGAACAGGAGGCGTACACGACAGAAATCGGAATTGTGTTGGAGGAAATCAGCTTTGTGATGAAACGGCTGGGGAGATGGATCAAGCCAAAACGAGTCAAAACGCCGCTGACTCATCTAGGCTCCAAGAGCATCATCATCCCTGAGCCGTATGGAACCGTTTTGGTGATTGCGCCTTGGAATTATCCCCTGCAGCTGGCGCTTTCTCCCTTGATTGGAGCTATTGCCGCCGGAAACACGGTCGTTCTCAAACCGTCAGAATATACGCCGGCTGTTTCCGCTGTTCTTTCCAAACTCATCAGCAGCGTTTTTCCGAATGATTATGTCGCTATGGCGGAAGGCGGGCCCGACGTCAGCACAGCATTATTACAGCAGCCCTTTGACTACATTTTCTTTACCGGCAGCGTTGCCGTGGGAAAAATCGTCATGGAGGCTGCCGCCAAACAATTAATTCCCGTTACCTTGGAGCTCGGCGGCAAAAGCCCCTGCATTGTCCATAAGGATGCTGACATCCAGCTTGCCGCCAAACGCATTGTCTTCGGGAAATTTACAAATGCGGGACAAACCTGCATCGCACCAGATTATTTATTTGTCCACGAAGACGTCAAAATGAAGCTCATAGAAGAAATGAAGCGTGCAATCATTAAATTTTACGGCCCTCAGCCCGAACGTAATCCGCAGTACGGCAAAATCGTCAGCGAACGCCACTATCAGCGGCTGCTCAGCTTTCTGAATGATGGCGTTCCGCTCACAGGCGGACAGTCTGATCCTGATCACCACAAAATAGCCCCGACGATTCTTGAGCAAGTGAAAGATGACTCTCCAGTGATGCAGGAGGAGATTTTCGGGCCGATTCTTCCACTCTTTACATACGGCGATATCGGCGAAGTCATTGAGAAAGTCCAATCGCGCCCAAAGCCGCTCGCTCTGTATGTCTTCACCACAAATAAAGAAATCGAGCGGGCAGTTTTAGAAAACCTGTCGTTTGGCGGAGGCTGTGTCAATGATACATTAATGCACGTCGCGACACCGTATTTGCCATTCGGCGGCGTCGGAGAAAGCGGCATCGGCAGCTATCACGGATTTGACAGCTTCAACACATTTACGCACAAAAAAAGCGTCGTCAAACAAACGAACCGCTTCGACTTCGCATTTCGTTATCCTTCCTCCAAAAACGGACTGCAAATAATTCGGAAAATACTTAAATAAAAAGCGCAGAATATCTGCGCTTCTTTTTTACAAATCCGGTATACACCAATCAATCGGGGCCTCTCCCATTTTCTCCAAGCACGCATTCGCCCGGGAAAACGGCCTGCTCCCGAAAAATCCGTTTCTTGCAGAGAACGGGCTGGGATGCGTGGATTCAATGATAAAATGCTTGGACGTGTCGATCCGTTCTTTTTTCATTTGAGCATGCCGCCCCCACAAAATAAAGACAATCGGCCGCTCTCTTTCATTCAGCACGTCAATAACCCGATCCGTCAGACGCTCCCAGCCTTTTCCCTTATGGGAATTCGCCTGTCCGCGCCTTACTGTCAGCACAGTATTCAGCAAAAGAACCCCTTGCTTTGCCCAACTCACAAGCGATCCGTGATTCGGGATGCTGCACCCGATGTCCTGCTGCAGCTCAAGAAAGATATTTTTTAATGAAGGCGGCTGCTTCACACCTGGCTTTACGGAGAAGCTTAAGCCTTGAGCCTGTCCTGGCCCGTGATACGGATCTTGGCCGAGAATGACGACCTTGACATCATCGTATGGGGTATAATGCAGCGCATTAAAAATATCCCGGCTGTCCGGATAAACCGTTTGCTCCGCGTATTCCCGCTTCAGCATTTCTCTGAGCTCTTGATAATATGGTTTCTCAAACTCTTCCTTCAGCTGATTCCACCAGCTGTCTTGTAAAAGCTGTTTCAAGATTCAGGCCTCCCTTACGAACGATGAAGTCTGGAATAGATAGGTTTGCCATCCCAAACGATCTCACTTTGTGCTTCCCGTCTTTTCATCTCAGGCTCTTCAAGCAGGACGGCAAAGTTCTTCGTCGGCAGTTCCCCGAGTCCGTGCTTTTCACTTAAACGATCCAAATATTGTTTCCGCTTGGCGCCAAGGTCCGCGGACTGATTGTCTCCCGCGTCACTGAAGGCATAAATCACACTCGCACAAGGGACACGCTTCACCCGGTACTCCTTCGCCGCACGCAAATAAAAATCCCAGTCCCAATAATTGTGCACATCAGCATCGAAATACCCGATTTCATCATGCAGAAAACGTCTGTACATGCTGCCCGACGGCACGTATGTAGAGAACACTCTCATATCCTCGTAGTCAGCGGTATAAGCAAATAGCTTCCGCGAAACTGGATATCTTGTTCCGTTTTTCTCTTCAAACGAGACGATTTCCGCATCAGCATGAACAAAATCTGCCGTTTCTATTTCCTTCGCCATTCTCTCCACATGACCCGGCGTAAAGAAATCATCGTCATCACAAAGCATAATACAATCGCCGGACGCCTCTTTTACACCGGCATTTCTCGCAGCCACATGCCCCGAGTTCTTTTCTAAATTGATGACAGCAATCGGCAGCTCCGGATACAGTGCTTTGACCGGCACGACCGATTCCCCGGCATCATTCACAATAATAATTTCATACGGCTTCAAGGTCTGCTGCGAAATCGACTCCAGAAGCTCACACAAAGCCGGAATCCGATTATAGGTCACAATTACGATAGAAATCTTCATGATGCTCTCCTTCTTATTTTCATAGTCATGTACTATTAAAACATATATTGGACAGGAGATCAGTGGGAATATCCTACTGAAACGGGATACTAGAATGATAGAAACAGTAATGTGGCTCCGATCAGAAGCACCATGATCAGTATCAGATCTCCAAAGACAGGAAAAAGATCTTTCAGGCGGACGCCATTCGGAAGGATGAGATGCCACAGCTTAGATTGATAGACCGGAAGCAGCACCAGCGCATAAGAAAGACACAAAAAAGTAAAAGCCGGCGGAACAAAAGCACAGCCTGCATCGTCCCAATTCATCACGATGTCTTTCATACTAGATCCATCCAATAAAAACAAAGATATCATGAAGGCAAGCAACACAAAGGACCCCAATTGAACCTCGAACAGGCGCATTTTCTGGTTATATGCAAATCGGACCGCCCAAAACCAGACATAAGCATATGAACATAACAGCATAAGAATGGCACCGGCTGTAAAGACAACATCAGGCAGCCAATCAAGCAGAAAAACAAAAGGCAAGCTGGCTAACATAGCCAAGAGCATGCAGCCACCAGTAAACAAAAATACTGCCCCATGAGCGACAAAGCCATATAAACAAGAGCTAATCCTCACGACATACACCTCCCTTACATAGAATTTCTATGTATATACCTAAAAAATCAGGCAAGCTGACGCCTGCCAATATAACAGCCCATTCGGCCGAATAACGGAAATAACAGCGTTGCACAAGCACAAGTTCCGACAAACCAAGGTGTCAGCAAGGATTGAAACAGCGCAGCAGGAATTACATTGAACAGAAAAACAAGCATAAAAATGACGTTTGGCACCATTGAGATCAGAATCGTATGTAAAACAAGCTTTTCTCCGCGTTTTCCAAACTCCCTCACCCCTTGATACCCAATCAGGACCCAGTAGATAATATATGCAGCTAAGATCAGCCACACAGAAACAGAAATGCCTTTCCATATAGCATGAACAATGGGTGATTCAAGCCAGGCATACATCATCGTAATGGCGATGCCGACAGCGAATAGTGAGCTGTTACAGAAAAGATGGAACATCAAAAACGCACGGAACGTTACAGGCTGTTCTTTTTTAAACGAAGAAACAATGTCAGCAGGCGTCCCGAATGCCAGTAATAAAGTCTGCATAGCTTCCGCCTCACTCTTCCCTTCTTGAAGAGAGTGAAGCAGATGATGTTCAATATGGCTCTCAATCTCTTCTATCACTGCCTCGCCTTCAGGAAGCTCCTTAAGCCCGTTTTTGATTTCAGATAAATACGTTTCTTTATCCATTCTGCCCGCTCCGTTTCAGCAATCGGTCCATCATAGCGGAAAATACGCTCCATTCCTTCGTACGTTCCGCCAGCACCTCTTTTCCTTCATCTGTAATCCGGTAATATTTGCGGTCCGGCCCTTTCTCCTGCTTTTCCCAATATGAAGAAATAAACCCTTGGCGTTCAAGCTTGTGAAGAGAAGGATACAAGGTCCCTTCTTTCATCTGCAGTTCATTTCCGCTGCGGCTTCCCATTTCTTTTACAAGCTCATAACCGTACATCGGCCGCTCGTTCAGAAGCGTCAATACCAATATAACAGTGCTGCCCTTCACCAGCTCACGATTTAACATCACAAAACCCCTACCTAGTATTCTTATGTAGCATTTTACGAAAGCCTCTTGATATTGTCAAATGATTCCTATCGTTCTTCTATATTGTGATACAGAGAAAATCTAACTATAATGAAAGACAAAACATGATGGAGGTTCAAGACATGTCTATGCATAAAGCACTCACCATTGCCGGCTCAGATTCCAGCGGCGGTGCTGGGATTCAAGCTGATTTAAAAACATTTCAAGAAAAAAACGTATACGGGATGACCGCCTTAACGGTGATCGTTGCGATGGACCCGAATAACAGCTGGGACCATCAAGTGTTTCCGATCGATACTGATACAATCCGTGCCCAGCTTGCAACGATTACGGACGGCATCGGTGTGGACGCCATGAAAACAGGAATGCTGCCAACCGTTGACATTATCGGGCTTGCAGCAAAAACGATCAAAGAAAAACAATTAAAAAATGTGGTGATTGACCCGGTCATGGTTTGCAAAGGAGCTAATGAAGTCCTTTATCCGGAGCACGCCCAAGCCCTGCGTGAACAATTAGCGCCGCTAGCCACTGTCATTACGCCGAATCTGTTTGAAGCCAGCCAGCTCAGCGGCATGGATGAACTAAAAACAGTTGACGATATGATCGAAGCCGCGAAAAAAATTCACGCACTCGGCGCCCAATATGTTGTCATTACAGGCGGAGGCAAACTCAAACACGAAAAAGCCGTTGATGTTCTCTACGACGGAGAAACAGCGGAAGTCCTTGAAAGCGAAATGATCAATACGCCTTATACACACGGCGCAGGCTGTACCTTCTCAGCAGCCGTGACAGCGGAGCTCGCCAAAGGTGCGGAAGTCAAAGAAGCCATTTACGCAGCGAAAGAATTCATTACCGCTGCTATTAAAGAATCCTTCCCACTAAACCAGTATGTCGGACCTACGAAGCATTCTGCGCTGCGCCTGAATAAACAATCATAAACAAAAAAGGCTGCCTTACAGAAAGGCAGCCTTTTTTATATGACCGAATACTTTTCACAGAAAAACTGCCGATCCCATCGGCAGCCTGTTTATTTGACTTTTAAATTGTTCGCAGATTTCCTCAAAAATGCTTCGATCGACTGAACAAAAAGTGCATATTCCTTCATTTGCTCATATGCTCGCGAAAGAATTTCCGCCGTTTCACTGTGCGGTGTTGTCCCGCCAAGCATTTTTTTCAGCTGCAGCAGCACATCCTTATATTCTTCCCGCTTATCTTCAACTTGGTCCGCAGCCTTTTCCAAACATTCCGGTGTTATCTTCTGTTCATGTATATTCAAGAAAACAACTCCTTTTACAGAAAAAAATAATAGGTTATCGTTGAAGAATAGCACAGATGGCACAGATTTCACATAAGAAAATAGAAGTATTTTCTACATAAGTGTCCAAATTCCGACGTTCATTTTAGATTTTCCGGTCGAGCTGGCTGTGACTTCATGATTTCCCGGGAAAGGAAAATATCTTGCACTAAAGACCTCTTCTCCATTATTGATAAAGATTTCTATAGATGACGCGTCGATAAACATATGCACGGTATGCAAATCCTTGATGCGGCAATGTCTCGCTTCTGTTCGTTTTCCGTCGAAGCTCGTTCGCTCCAGCGTAACAATTCTCTCCTCCTTTTTAAAGGAAAACGCAGCCGTACCCCGGATACTGATTGAAAATCCGGACTGTGTATCTATGTCTTCGATCAAGATCTCAGTTCTTTCAGGGTTTTCAACTGGAAGCGTACCAGATGATCCATGCATGTTGATTTGTATGTTCTTCTCATTCCTGCGCATGGCTTTCAGCTCAGGCAGCGGCTGCTGAATCAGCTTCTGCCCTGATAGCGTCAGCTGTCTCGGCAGCGTCATACAGTGGATCCAGTGATAGTCAATCGTCGGATGAGACCCTTCATCCTGATCAGGCACAGCCATCCATGCAAACAAAATCCGCCTTCCCTGATCATCTTCAAGTGTTTGCGGCGCGTAAAAATCAAAGCCTTGATCAAGCTCTGTAAAATCACCATGCTTCAGTTCAGGCTTGTTAAAATCGAGACGTCCGACAAAATAACCTGATTGATACACGTTCTGATAACGAAAACCATCAGCCTCAAGCCCTTGAGGCGAGACTATCAGCACGTCGGACCCCTGAAGGGAAAACAAGTCAGGGCATTCCCACATGTACCCGAAATCGTCCAACCCGTTGAAGCCCGCGCCGGTTATCGGGCCGAGAAACCTCCACTCTGTCAGGTTATCAGAAGCAAACAACACAGCGTGTCCTTGCATATTCTCCGTTTGCGCACCAATCACCATGTACCATGTGCCTTCAAGCTCCCATACCTTCGGATCGCGAAAATGCGCCGTGTATCCCTCTGGGAGGCGGGCGACGACACCTTTTTTCTCAAAGGTCAGTCCGTCGTCAGATACAGCAAGGCACTGATACGTTTCCCGATTCCCATCCTGATCCCTGACATTGCCTGTGTAAAACAGATAGAGCTGATCGTCTTTCGTGACAGCGCTGCCCGAGTAGCAGCCGTTTTTATCGAACCAATCACTTGGAGCGAGCGCAATCTCTTCCCGCTTCCAATTCACAACATCCTGACTCGTATAATGTCCCCAGAATTTCGCGCCGTGCCCCGTCTGAAACGGCTGCCACTGGAAAAACACATGATAGCTGCCCTTCCAATATATCACGCCATTCGGGTCATTCAGCAGACCAACCGGCGGCATAATGTGAAAATGCTGGCGGTGCGGATCGCTATTAGCAATAGGTTCATTTTTCTCCACTTCTTCATAAGCCCGGCGACGAAGCTCCTGATCATGTGCTGTCATTTTTTTCTCCCCTCATCCTCATTAATTTTCATGATAAACGCTGCAATGAACGCTGACACTGCCGCAATCGCCATTCCAATCAGATAGTTGATCAAGTTGCCAAAGCCAAACGGCGCCGCAATAGCGATCATCGGAATACCCGTTAACCCGTAAGCGTTTGCAGCAACATGTGTAAAGACGACATATGCACCGCCCAATGCACCTCCAATCATCGCAGCGATAAACGGTTTTCGGTAGCGAAGATTGACTCCGAATATGACTGGCTCAGTAATGCCGAGAAAAGCGGAAAATGCAGCCGGAAGCGCGATTTCTTTTGTCTTTGCCTTTTTCGCCATAAAGAAAACGGCAAGGCCGGCCCCGCCCTGTGCGACATTCGCCATTGACCAGATCGGCAGCAAGTAGTTTTTGCCTATATCTGCAATAAGCCCTGCCTCAATCGCATGGAAGCTGTGATGAACACCTGTCAGCACGATGAGTGAATACGTGCCCCCGAAAATCAGACCCGCAACAAAACCGGCATGGTCATATACATAAGTTAAAGCAACCGTAATGCCGGAGCCAAGTGCTCTGCCCAAAGGACCAATCGCGATAAAAGCGACAAACCCGGTGACAATCACTGTAACAAAAGGTGTAACAAGCAAATCTACCGCATGCGGAACCACTTTTCTTGTCCATTTCTCTACCTTGCTCATCACATAAACCGCCAACAGGACAGGGATAACAGTTCCCTGGTAGCCGAGAAGCGCGATATCAAATCCGAAAAGATGCATATAATCAGGTGTTGCTTCCGCCAAACCCCATGGATTCAAAAGCGTCGGATGAATCATGATACCCCCGATGACCGCTCCCAAGTAAGGGTTGCTGCCAAACTCTTTTGAAGCACTGACCCCGATTAAAATCGGCAAGAAAATAAATGCCGCACTTGAGAACATATCGAGCAGCTGCAGCAGTGCAGAATCCTTGCTCATCCAATGAAACGCATTGATCATACCCAGTAATCCCATTAATAGGCCGCTGGCCACAATAGCCGGGATGATTGGAACGAAAATATTAGAAAGCGTTTTCGCAAATCTCGCAGCGGGATTCAGTTTTTCTTTTGCTGCATCCTGATGATTTACGTGTTCTTCACGCTCAGTAACGGCTTCCTTAGAAAAAGCATCGTACACCTTATTGACAAGGCCTGTTCCGAAAATGATCTGGTACTGGCCAGAGCTGCTGAAAGCGCCTTTTACGCCATCAAGCTCTTCTACTTGTGCTTGATCTATCTTTGATTCATCTTTCATCACTAAACGCAGTCTTGTTGCACAATGAGCCGCGCTGATAATGTTATCTTTCCCCCCGAGAAGTTCAATGAGGCGTTTGGCAGTCTCTTTGTAATCCATCTGTTTCTCCCCCTTTTATTTAAACAAAAAAGACCTAAAATTCGCCAACGAATAAAGGACACAGCGATCCTTTTTCATTTACGCAAATTTTAGGTCTTGCCTGCTTTACCAGTCACAATCCCGCTTATTTAGATTGAGAATACGCTTTCATCATAAATCATGACAGCGTTTTCGTCAACTATTTTTTTAGTTAAAAAGTTTGATAAAACATTTAGACAAAAATTCGTAAAAATTATTTGTGAAACATTTCACAATATCATGTTATACTATGCTCAACCATCAGAGAAAGCAGGAAAAAGAAATTGGAAACTCAAGCATTGCAAAAGGTTGAACAGTACGCTTTGAACAAACAAAACATATTTGTTTCTAGCAAAATCCGTTATGTGCTCAGATCCATTTTGGCCAGCATGTTTATCGGATTCGGCATTACAGCCGCAAGCAAAACAGGCAGCTATTTCTCTATGGCGGATTCTCCGTTTGCTTTTCCGGCAGCCGCCGTCACATTCGGGGCCGCTATTCTGCTGATTGCTTACGGGGGCGGAGATTTATTTACCGGCAACACCTTTTATTTCACATATACCGCGCTCCGAAAAAAAATCCGCTGGCGCGACACTCTGTACCTATGGATGTCAAGCTATGCCGGCAATTTGATCGGCGCCATTCTATTTGCCATTCTGATCAGCGCGACAGGACTTTTTGAGGAGGCTTCTGTTCATTCCTTTTTGATTCATCTGGCAGAGCACAAAATGGAGCCGCCCGCTTCCCAACTGTTTTTCAGAGGAATGCTGTGCAATTGGCTTGTGTGCCTCGCCTTTTTCATTCCGATGTCTCTCAAAGGGGAAGGAGCAAAGCTGTTTGCCATGATGCTTTTCGTTTTCTGCTTCTTTATTTCCGGCTTTGAACACAGCATTGCCAATATGTGCACATTCGCCATCTCACTTTTGATCGAGCACCCTGATACAGTGACAGTAATGGGAGCAGTCAGAAACTTAATTCCCGTTACGCTCGGCAATCTGACCGCGGGAATGGTAATGATGGGCTGGATGTACTACACGCTCAATCCCGATAAATAAAAAAACTTCCAGAGATCACTCCCTGCAAGTCAAAGCGGTTATTCCGAGAGATCTTGAAGACGCTGGACATGCAGCGTGATATAACCGGCCTCGGACTCCGGCAAATGTAATTGATATTCACTTTTCAAAAACTCCGCCAGCTCCAGCGCACATTGATAGGCAAATGAATACTTTTTTTGGATGAAATAAAGCATCTCCTCGTCCATACGATGGAGCGCTTCATTTGATTCCAACCGGCTGACCGCGTATCGCAAATGCGTGACAAGGCGTTGATAGGAAATGCTGTTTTCATCCACCTTTCGATTAAAGTATTGTTCTATTTTCTCTATCATTTCTTTGATCATGGTCGTATGCTTCAGCGCTGAATACATGCTCTCCGCATCCATTTTCGCCGTATGGATGTGAAGGGCAATATAACCCGCTTCATCTTCAGGAAGAGACACGCCCAATGTCTCTTTTACATGTCCGATCGCCCACAGGCCGATCTCGTATTCTTTTTTATAGAGCGCTTTTATCTCATGCAGCAATTTATTCTGCACAAGCAGCCCATTTTGAATCCTTTCGATCGCAAAGGACAAATGGTCAGAAAGCGCGATATGAATGTGGTCGCTCAGCGGCGCCACGAGCTCTCCTTCCGCATGGCTGATGATATCCTCAGCTATTTCAATATGCTCCTCCGGCAGCGTTTGCAGAATTTGTTTAAACTTTTCATTCTCGTCGTGCACGACAAAGATCTTTTCCACTTTATTCATAGGGATGAGGTCATTTTTCTTTTTTTGAAAAGCGATCCCTGGCCCCATCACGATTTTTTCCTGATCATCCTCTTTTATCAAAGCCGCATTGTTGTTTAGTACTTTATAGATTTTCAAGAGGCTATCTCTCCCGCCAATTAGCTTTTGACTGGGATTTTACCTCCTTTTGACCGCCATGTAAAGATGCGGGCCAGCTCTCTCCTGCTTTGGCGATTCCTTGAAGGCTTGCAAACATCTTCTTTTATAAAGCGCGGCGGCTTTCGCTTTCTGCTTTTCTTCCTCATTCACAGCCATTCGCCACTCATAAAACGAAACAAGTCCCGCGGCCTGCACCGCCGCTTTTCTTTGGTATGTACGCTGAGCCGAATAGACTGCGGCAGCCGCAGTTTTTCTGTCCGGCGTCACCCAGTTCATTAAAAAGACCATCCACACCCGTAAAGATACAAGCAAACGTTTCATAGAAAAACATCCCTCCGCTTCTTTTTGGCAGGCAGCCTTTTAGCAGCCCGTTTTCTCAGCCGCAGCCCACGGGAAAAGACGGCCGATTTCTTTTCTCGCAAACTAGCGGCTCTAGCAAAACTCATGACTCTATAATAGACTGCGGAAAGAGAATTCTTTGTCACAATATGAGTGAAAAAACCAACTAGTTTTTAGAAGTTTTGTTGAAAGCTGAAAGAAATGAAATGAAAATTGGAGAACTGCTTTAAAAACTTTATACACAAGTTATCCCAAAGATAAGAACAACTTAATCACAATAGATATCCACATGTCCACAAACCCTATCT
>NZ_JAVAXX010000150.1:0-15609 GCF_042709275.1 Bacillus sp. LR_5
AATTCCATTATACTTAAGTCAGTCAGGAGGGATAAAGTTGAATGATTTTGAAAAAAACGTTCAAAGCAAACGAAATGATGCTGTAGATTCAGCTGTTGGTTTTGTTGTGTCCTTCGGATTTTTCGCCTTCTTGTTTGTCATGGCAACGGTTATTCACCTAGTTGGTTCATAACAGCGACTGCCCGGGCTGCTGATTTCTCGGCAGTCTTTTTTAGTTCGTCTCTGTTATATCTGATGTATCATATGGAGGATAGACAGAAAAGGTTCCAACTCTGTTTTTGTATCTATATTGGATCGTTCCGTTTTGATCTGTTCGCAGCACGCGGATAGAATGTCTCTGTAATAGTTGCAGAACTTTTTGATGAGGATGATGGTACCGATTGTTTTTCCCGGCTGAGATAATGGCCGTTTTCGGCTGAAGCTGTTGGATGAATTCTTCACCGGTAGAGCCTTTGCTCCCATGGTGCCCCACCTTTAAGACATCTGCTTTAATATTTGGAAACACGTCCATCACCTCCTGTTCCCCTTCTTTCTCCAGATCACCCGTCAAAATCCAGCTCAGAACGCCCGTCTCCATCCACAGAACGAGAGAGGAATTATTTTTGCTTGACGGATCAGGTGTTTCAGGTGACAGTACATGGAACTGCAAATCCTTTATTTGCAATACATCGCCTCGCTTCACCTCTTCAATTGTCACTCCCTCTTCTCTGGCTGTCTGCAGCACTTTCTCATCTTTAGGTTCAGAAACGAACCCTTTCGGAATCACGAGGCGCTTTACTTTATGATGCTTCAGCAGAGTCTCCGCCTCTCCGATATGATCTTGGTCAGCGTGCGTCAGAATTAAAGCGTCAAGCTGTTTGATTCCCTTAACAGTTAAAAACGGAATCAGCACCTTTTCCCCCAGTGAAAACGGATGCTGTTTTTCGCGCCAAGGCTCTGACGAGTAAGACAAAGTGCCGCCGGTATCAATTAAGACACGACCCCGCTGATGCGGAGCACCTACAAACATGCTGTCACCCTGTCCAATATCTATCATATCCACTTCTCCTTCGGAACTAAGACACGGATATATAAAGAGCAGAAACAGCACCGTGCAGCAAATGCCTCCGGTTACCATCAACTGCGACAAGGAGCGTTTTTCAATCGCCATAAGCAATAGGATGATCGTGACCGTGAATAAAAAAAGCAAAACAGGTGCAGGATGTGCGATCATAATCGTGAACACATCAACATCTGCAATGTTTGTGATTAGCCTATTGGTCCAGCTTATCAATAAATCAAACCAACTGAAAAACAATCTCCCAAACGAAGCGGAAAGACTTAATAGAAGAACACCTGCTACAGCTCCCGGCAAAATACAGAAGGTATAAAATGGTACCATCAACATATTCATCGGTACGCTGATGATAGAAAACTGATGAAAATGATATAGAAGAATCGGAAGCGAGCCCAGCTGAGCGATGAGTGATACAATTGTCAGCTGCCCCAAGGAGGTTTTAACCTGATGAAAAATAGAAGAGGATAGAATTAAAGAAAAACTGACGGCGAACGATAGCTGAAAACCGGCTTCAAAGAGATGATAAGGATTGAAGAGCAGAAGGACGATGTATGAAAGGCAAATTGCAGTTGCAGAGTGGACACGCCATTTGACAAGGCTTCCAGCTAAGTAAACACCCGACATGAGAGCGGCGCGTAGCACTGAAGGAGCAGCGCCGGTCAACATCACATAGAGCGGCAGAAATAACAGCAACAGAATTGACGCCTTTTCTCTAGTTATACCAAGGCGAATCATGATATAAAACAAACCTGCTGTCAAAATCCCCACGTGGAGCCCTGATATTGCCAAGAGATGGACAACACCAAGCTTTTGATACGCGGTAAGCACTTCATCCTCCACATAAAATCTGTCACCAACTGTAAGTGCCTGTACAATCCCTGCCGAATCAGGAGGCAAAAGGCTGTTTGTGAATGATATGATATGTTTTCTCAAGCTGAGCACCTTGTACTTAAAATTTTCAGGTTCGCTGCAGTTTTGGATAGACGTGACAGAGTAGTTCCAATGAATATGCTGCCGATAAAGATACTCGTTATAATCAAATGCACCCGGCACAGTTGCGTGATTCGGTTCTTCCAATGTACCAGTCAACTCACATGACATTCCTGGTTCTATGTATAACAGCTGTTCTTTTTCACCAGCAGACTGAATGCGATACGCAGCAGCCCATTTTTCCTTATCAGGTGTCTCAACCATCATAGACATACGGTCGCCGTCAATTTTGGGAATAGTGTCAATCACTGCCTTGAATTGATAGGTTCCCTGCCGATAGGAAGAGACATTCTGAGAATCTGTGACTGCATACAGTACAAAAAACAATATAAAAGAGAAGAAACAAACAATAATGAGAAAAGCGTGCCTCGTTTTGATTAAAATGATGAGGAGAAAGAGGATGAAAAGAAAAATAGCGGGGAAATAAGCGGCGGCAGTAATTCCAGCCGTTGCCGAAGCTGCCGCCATAGGCAATAATAAGCGCGAATTACGCATTCATCACACGTAGCTCGTGAAAAGTGTATTCGCCTGTTCATGTATCTTTTTCAATTCTTCCTCCGCTAAACCGGCATCGGCCAATTTCCCTATAAGACCCGCTACAAATGAAAGCTTTTCCCTGTTTTTCAGATCAACGATCATTTCATCGAGTTCAACCTGTTCAACTGTTACACCCGCCTGTTCAAATAATTCCTGCGCATACGGATGTGTTTTGTAATCCTCAGCATAATAAACCGTTTTGATACCCGCTTGAATAATAGATTTGCAGCATTGAATGCACGGATAATGCGTCACATAAATCTCGGCTCCATCAGTCGGCACCCCAAACTTAGAGCATTGAAGAATCGCATTCATTTCAGCGTGAATGGTTCTTGCGCAATGATCATCTATCATTAAGCATCCTTCATCTGCACAATGTACGCCGCCCGCGATTGACCCATTGTAGCCTCCTGCTATCATGCGTTTGTCTCTGACTATAGTAGCGCCGACAGATAATCTCGGACATGTGCTGCGCAGCGCCAATAAATGGCTTTGAGCCATAAAGTATTGATTCCATGAAATTCGTTCCACGTTGTTCCCTCCAAATGTTGTGTTGCCTGACCTTTAGTTTACCTATCATAATGCATGACCGTCAAATCACTTTACTGTAATGGAAGACTTTATTTTCTCAAATGACTTTTCACCTATTCCTGAAACCTTAGTGATATCTTCAATTGTTTGGAAACGCCCGTTTTCTTCCCGGTATGCAATAATAGCTTCTGCTTTGGATGGCCCCACCCCTGAGATGCCTTGTAACTCCTCTAAGGTTGCTGTATTGATATTCACCAGCGCTCCCTTCCCTCCATCGCTTTGGACAGACCCTCCGGTACCTTGCTGCACTGCTGTTTCCTCTCCCTTTTTCGGGATGTACACCACTGTCCCGTCCTGAAGAACCTCGGCCAAATTTACTTGCGCTTCGTCTGCTTGTTCACTGGTCCCGCCCGCTTTCTCAATTGCCTGAGATACTCTGTCCCCTGTTCGCATTTCATAAACGCCAGGATGCTGAACAGCACCTTTGATGTCTATCACAATTGTTTCGTTTGACTCGTCGTTGTTTGCTTCCTGCTTTACCACTGTATTTTCTGTCTCTGTTGGTACAGCTTGCTTCACCGGCTCTTTATTTTTCCCTGTGGCCAGAAAGATCATAATCGCTGTGAAAACAGCCGCAGAAGCCGCTAAAATAATTGCTTTCTTATGCTGATTCAACCAATTCATCGTGCATGTTCCCCGCTTTCGTCATATTTTATTTTCATAACACATATGGTTTAGAGGATAATAGCTCAAAGGAGGGGAAACCATTGAAGATAGGCTTTATCGGCACAGGAAATATGGGCACGATCCTTATCGAATCATTTATTGAATCAAAAGCAGCCGATCCCTCAAACATGACAATCACAAACCGCACAATTGAAAAAGCGTTGCACATAAAAAACCGCTACAACAGCATAAACGTTACCGAAAGTCTCGAAAAGCTCGTTTCTGAAAACGAGATGATTTTTATTTGTGTTAAGCCGCTTGATATATATCCTTTACTGGCAAGAGCGTTACCTTATTTAAGAAAAGATCATATTCTCATCTCAATTACAAGCCCCGTTCAAACCGAACAGCTCGAACAATATGTGCCGTGTCAAGTGGCTCGAGTGATCCCAAGTATTACGAACAGAGCGCTGGCAGGTGTTTCTCTCGTCACTTTCGGCACAAGCTGCGGCGAATCTGCAAAAACGAAAATCAATGAGCTGATGCAGCATATCTCTCATCCGCTGCAAATTGAAAGTGACATCACCAGGGTTGCATCAGACATCGTAAGCTGCGGCCCCGCTTTTATGAGCTATCTGATTCAGCGGTTTATAGATGCAGCTGTTTCGGAAACATCAGTGTCTAAACAGGACGCGATTTTGATGTGTAAGGAAATGCTTGTCGGAATGGGAAAACTGTTAGAAACCGAATTGTATACCCTGCCTGCATTACAGGAAAAGGTTTGCGTTAAAGGCGGTGTAACAGGAGAAGGCATTAAAGCGCTGGAAAGCGGTGTGCAGGATATGTTTCACCGGGTATTTCAAAATACTCATATGAAGTACGAGGAGGATATTTCCGCAGTGAAAAAGCAGTTTCATGTGTAGACGAGTATGTCATACGTTCGTCTGTACTGCAAAAGCATAAAAAAGCATTTTAAAAAACCATCGTTTTAGGAAACGATGGTTTTTGATTTCTGCGCCTTGAAAAAGAGGCGTTCTGATTGTGCTGATGGCTCGGTATCCGTAAAATCAGCTGTCACGCGATGGAGCTGAAAGCCGCAGTTCTTAAGCATTTCTTCGTATTCTTCCACCGGGAACGTTCTTTGCTCGTGTGTCTCATCAAAACGATCATACGCTTCTCCGTTCCACACAAAAAACGACATATCATGAATGACAGAAAGCTCGCCACTTCCGGCAAAGCTCTGCCAAATATAGCTGATATCTTCGTCCTGGTCAGCAAATGTGCTATCCGGAAAGACTTCCGCAATTTTAAAAGATGAATGAACATCAAACAGCAGGATGCCTTCAGGCTTTAATACCCGAAAAACACTTTTAAAGGTTTCGATCACATCATTTTTTGTTTTTAAATAATTTAATGAGTCACAGCATATCACAACAGCGTCAAATTGACCGTCAAAGCCGGTAATCTCTCTCATATCCTGCTGAAGAAATAAAATAGGCTGGCTACTCGATACCTTTTGCTGGGCGAAAGAAAGCATCTCTTCGCTGAGATCGATGCCTGTAACCTCGAAGCCTTTTTCGGCAAGCCGGATGGAGATTTCCCCCGTGCCGCATGCCAGATCGAGAATACGGCCTTTTTCCGGGAGAGATGCTTCAATCCATTTTGTCCATTGATCGTAAGGCGCGTGTGACATTAACTCGTCATACACGCTTGCAAAGCCTTGATAAATCATTGATTCATTCCAAGATCAAGATCTGCGAGCGGAGCGTCTCCCCACAGCTTTTCAAGGTTGTAGTAGCTTCTTTCATCCTTGTGGAAGACATGGACAATTACATCGCCTAGATCAACGAGAACCCATCTTGCTTCATCAAAGCCTTCCATCTTTTTGACTTGAATGCCGTTTTCATCAGCCTGATCCTTGATTTCACGGGCAATCGCCTGTACCTGTTTATCTGAATTTCCGTGGCAGATCAGAAAATAATCAGCAACCAGAGAAATACCTTCCATATCCAGTGCTAAAATATCCTCTGCCCGTTTATCGTCGCAAGCCGCAGCTGCGATCTTTAAAATGGACTTATGGTTCATTCACAAATTCCTCCTGTTCAGCTGCCAGACACAAGCCAGTTATACGTTAAAAATGTGTCTGGAAAAACCGGTTGATTTTTTTTCATAAGAAAAACCATTGTATTTTTAATGGACTGAATCAGCGCTTGATTCAAATCTGTCTCAGCAAGCTTACGCACCTCATCGACACCGGGAAATGCCCGGTTTGGCTCAATGTAATCGGCAACGTAAATGACTTTTTCTAAAAGTGTCATGCCGGGGCGCCCTGAGGTATGATACCTAATGGCGTCAAGAATGTCTTCATCTTGAACCCCTGCCTCTCTTTGGACCAAATAAGCGCCGACCGGAGCGTGCCAGAGCTCCGGATTATGATCCAATAAATGCGCAGGCATTTTTTCACGCGCAATAATTTGTTTCATTTCTTCTTTCGGGCGGAATTTGGCGTAATCATGAAAGATTGCCGCTGTTTCCGCTTTTTTAGAATCGGCTCCAAAACGCTCCGCAAGTTCGATCGCCGTGTTCATCACGCCAACCGTATGGATATATCGGTGTTCGGTCAATTGCTGCTTCACGCATGCAAGTGCCTCCTCACGATTCATATAAACCATTCTCCTCTACATACTTCTTCACTTTATCAGGGATTAAGTAGTCAGTGGGCTTCTTGCTTTTAAACCGTTCCCTTATCATAGTTGATGATACCTCAAATTCCGGAACGTCTGCAAAGAGAAGCGGATAAGGGGTTTCAACATGAAAACCGGGGCGCTTTACTCCAATAAATTGAATGAGGTTCAGCAGCTCGTCCAGCTTATACCATTTCGGCAAATATTCAACCATATCAGCGCCGATAATAAAGAACAGCTGATCATTTGGATAACGCTGCTTCAGTAAAGAAACGGTATCAAAGGTATATGATGGCCCTTCTCTTTCCATTTCAACAAGCTCCAGCTTAAAGGACGGATTAGATTGAATTGCAAGCTTTAGCATTTCCACGCGATGAAAGCTGTCGGTATAGTCTTCGTTCTGTTTATGCGGCGGAATTTGATTAGGCATAAACCAAATTTCATCAAGCCCCGCCTGGTACAGCACCTCATTCGCCATTAAGAGGTGACCATTATGCGGAGGGTCAAACGTGCCTCCGAAAATTCCGATTTTCTTCATTTCAACCACCTTTAAGGAAGCTCGATTTGTTTATTTTCCTTTGATTCCTTATATAAGACAATCGTATTGCCGATTGTCTGCACCAATTGAGAGCGGCTTCCTTTTACAAGAGCTTCCGCTACATCGTTTTTATCCTCTTCGCAATTCTGAAGCACGCTGACTTTAATCAGCTCTCTCGCTTCAAGCGCCTCAGCAATTTGTTTAATCATGTTGTCGTTTACTCCGCCTTTACCTACTTGAAAAATCGGCGTTAAATGATGCGCTTTTGAACGCAAAAAACGTTTTTGTTTACCTGTTAACATTCTGTTCCTCCTAATTTTCCTATTACAATAGATCTCATTTTTTCAATATCAGGCTCTTGTCCAGTCCACAATTGGAAAGACAATGCTGCCTGTTCAACAAACATGCCCACACCATCGAGTGTTTTCAAGCCTTTTTGGCTTGCTTCTTTTAAAAGGGCCGTCTGTATTGGATTATACACGATATCACATACGACGGCACTGCTCGCGGCACGCTGTAATGAAAGCGGCACATCGTCCACGTTCGGATACATGCCCACAGACGTTGTATGGATGATAACATCATACTGCTCAAGACGTTCTTCTGCTTCTTTTATGCTTAATACTTCTTTATTGTGAAACGAGGGAGTATCTTCTGTAAGCCGCTTTGCTTTTTCTAACGTCCGGTTGCAAATGTCAAATTTTTTCGGGGTATTTCGGACAATTGTTGTAAAAATGGCTCTCGCCGCTCCGCCAGCGCCGATCATTAAGAATGACAGTTCAGAGATGGGCTTGTCTAATACCTTCATTAATGACTTCACGAAGCCTTCCCCATCGGTATTGTATCCGACAAGCTTATCTCCCTCTCTTCTGACCGTGTTTACGGCACCGAGCACTTTTGCACTCTCATCAATATGATCCAAATAATCCATAATGGAAACCTTGTGCGGAACAGTCACATTGATTCCTTGTACGCCTAGAGCTCTTATTCCTTTTACCGCATCCTCCAGATCATTCTCTTCTACCTTGAAGGCATGATAATGTCCGTCAAGCCCGAGGTCTTTCAATGATGCGTTATGAATATCAGGTGACATAGAATGGCCAATCGGATTTCCGATAACCCCGTACAGCTTTTTCATACTCCTCTCCCCTTTTCTTAAATTAATGAACGCCGAACAAATACATGAACGCCTTTTGGCGCGTATGCAGTTACCTTTTTATCAGCGTCATGGACAGTAACCCAGCCTAACCCAGAGAAAACGATATCTGTCTTTTTGTCTTTTATCGTAAACGTATGGGCGACCAATTCCGGAAACTCATCCATTTCATCTTTACCCGGAGGTGTGAGCAATTCCCCTGCATGCTTTTCATAAAGCGCGTCTGCATTTTCAAGTTTTGTTCTATGAATCATCAGCTCATTCGGCATATAGCAAATAAAAGGAGATCTTTCCCCAGACACATAATCAAACCTTGCAAGTCCGCCAAAATACAGTGTTTGCTGATCATTAAGCTGGAATGTGCGAGGCTTCAGCTCCTTTTTAGGAGATAATATTTTAAGATCCTTTTTATTGACATAATGCGCCATTTGATGGTTGTTGATAATTCCCGGTGTATCATAAAGCGATGAACCGTCATCCAGCGGGATTTCAATCGCATCAAGGGTTGTGCCAGGAAATTGGGATGTTGTAATAATATCTTCTTCACCTGACACTTCTTTAATAATCCGGTTAATAAAGGTTGACTTTCCTACATTTGTACATCCAACAACATAGACGTCTTTTCCGTTGCGGTAATGCTCAATCGCGTCAATTACTTCTCTTATTCCCTGGCCGCGTCCCGCACTGACCAAAAATACGTCAACCGGTTTTAAGCCAAGCTCTTTCGCTTCACGCTTCATCCATTGGATCAGACGCTCTCTTTTCAGTGACTTAGGCAAAATATCCGCTTTATTGCCAACTAATAAGATAGGGTTTCCCCCCACCAAGCGCTGCAGCCCATTAATCCAGCTGCCGTTAAAATCAAAAATATCAACAATTTTTACGACAAGAGAGTCCGTTTCTCCAATACCGTGAAGAATGTTTAAAAAATCATCATCAGTTAAGGAGACATCTTGTATTTCATTATAGTTTTTCAGTCTGAAGCAACGCTGGCAAATCACATTTTCTTTCGTAAGTGATGCAGGCGGCGCGTACCCCAAACCTGTTTTGTCCTCGGTTTGGATCGTAACTCCGCACCCGATACAAACAACCTTTTCCATTTCTTACTCCTCCCACTGAATGTGCCCTTTTCGTTTGAGAGCACTCAGTATTCTGCGTTCGACCTGGCGGTTAAAGCGCGTAATGAATCCGTCAGAGGAAGCGACTGGCACGACCAAAATCGTATGGTAGCCGTTTCGGTTTCCCCCGAGTACATCGGTCAGCAGCTGGTCTCCGATGACAACGCAGTCCTCTTTTTTCAGCTCCATATTGCGCACCGCTCTATTAAAGGCTTTACCCATCGGTTTTCTTGCTTTATAGATGAATGGGATTCCAAGCGGTTCTGAGAAAAGTTTCACTCTTCTTTCGTTATTATTAGAGACAATTGTCACTTTAATGCCGTGTTCCTTCATTTCTTCAAACCACTCGATCAATCGCGGCGTCGCGTTCGGCCTGTCCCATTCAACAAGCGTATTATCCAGATCAGTAATAATTCCTTTTACATTTCGTTCCTTTAATTTCTCAGGTGTAATATGAAAAATATTTTTTACAAACTCGTCAGGTAAAAAAAACTTTTTTAACAAAACCCGCACCCTTCCCTTTTTCTTTCTTTCAAAATGATTGTCGAAAAAAATCGAACTTGCGCCTAAAGAAAAACTGAGCAAAAAAATTTCGACAAAAATTGGGTTTCTTCACCAGGTGTGGATAAATTTACACACACTATCCACTCTTATTACATCACTCTTTAGACAAATTATAAACACGATACTCACAAGTTATCCACTTTTTGGTGTGGATAACAGAACGATTGTTCTTATATGCATTTCATGGTAGATTAAAGATAACTTCAACCTCAGATGAACGCAACTTATCATTGTATGCGTTAAAATCATGAATGATTCCAACTTTTAAGGAGGTGCCTCTCCCATTAATTGGGTTCCTAGCATGAGAAAACTGTCTGATGAATTACTAATAGAATCTTATTTCAAAGCCACCGAAATGAATTTAAACCGTGACTTTATCGAGTTAATTGAAAACGAAATAAAAAGAAGATCGCTCGGACATATTATTTCCGTATCTTCTTAATAGGAATTTGTCTATTTTTTCCGGGCGTATTTCCTTTTTTTACTCAGATGACTGATATTATATCACTTTGGCTGCGCGCTTTACTACTACTTTCAGCAAAAAACACCCCTAAAAAGAGGTGTTTTAAAGGGCCGGTTATTATGCTAACCAGTATATGCCGCCCACAACCAGGAGAACAACAACTAAAACAACAATAAAAGCGTATCCATATGCTCTGCCTGCCCAATACATGTGAAGCGCCTCCTTAATAAGGTTTTATAACAGCCTATGTAGGAGAAATAAATCGGACTAGGCGGTTGTCCGGCTCAACGCTGCAGGATCTGCCCATCTTGTATTCCTTCATATACGATCCTTGCCCCTTTAGGTGTCATATGATTTCCAGAAGGATCTATTAAACCAGATTGGATAAGCGCTTCATCAGTTGCTTTTCCGCCGTCTGCTTCTATAAAATGCTTCCAGTTATCTACAAGAGGGACATCCAGGCGCTTCGACACATCTCTTGTAATATCGTTATATGAGTTGTGCCATTTCCTTGCTCCGCCTTTTGGTTCAAAAGCAGCTGCTTGATATCTGGAATAGTAAAACAGATGATGCTTCCCATTACCTTCTATAATTGGGATACACGTCATTAAGATAGGCTTGATTCCGTGTTTTCTGCTTTCTTTAATAAAATAAACCAGATTTTCTCTAAAACGCTGCTTCGACACTCTCGGTTTCCCCTCAGTCAGTATGGCAGCGTCATTGGTGCCGAACATAATAAACAAATACTTCGGTTTTTGATCCAGCACATCTGTCTGAAATCGGAGACGGGCATCCTCTGTCGTCTGTCCGCCGATTCCCGCATTGAGTATATCAAGGTTACCGCGCTCAGCTGTTTTTAATATATTGACCCACTGCTGTGCTTTTGGATAATCGCGATAATCCCAATTAGAGCCACGCGTATTGCTGTCACCAAATGCTACAACGTCTTCGTATCCCCTTCCCTCGCATCCTGCTGTAACGAACAGCAGAAGGAAAAGGATGATAAAATGTTTCATCTTTACACCCCCAAAAGCCTCACCTTAATGTTATACCTCTGTTTCTCTTCGTTCAATGAAGAGTTTTTCGCTATCACTGTTTTTTCCTATAGTTAACGTGTCCCCCTCAGTGAATATCATTCTGCTTTCATTGCGGCGCAGCTGATGATTTTTTAAAATTCCCTTCTTTCCAATCTGAAAAACACACAAACCAAAGAAAAGAAAATAACCTGAATCCGCACTGGAAACAGGTTATCCGTTAAATCCTGCATTTACTTTAACTTCGATTTAAGCTTGGCCTTTGTTTTTGGCCCATAAATCCCGTCTGCAGTTAATCCGTTCATGAGCTGAAAACGCTTGACGGCATTCGCTGTTTTCGGTCCGTAAACTCCATCTATGCCATTGTTTTTGGCTCCCTTATCAGGGTAAAAGTGAAGTGCAGCTAAAGCCTTTTGCAGCTGGAGAATGTTTGTGCCCTTTCGATAAGGCGAAGTGAGCTTTATAACCCCAGACGGCAGAGGATATGATGGTGAAGTTTCTTTTGGAGGTGTATCCGAGGAAGAAATTCCGTTTATAAAAGAGTTCCAGTGGTCCAAGAGTTTCCGCGGACATTCTTTCCCGGACCATTTTTTGTGGGGAACAACACGATGTAACGGAATATTGCTTTCCTTCATCAGCTTTCTGATCAGCCACTGGGCATTTGATGTTGCTTTTTCAAAATCGCCGTCAGCATTTTCGCAGATTTCAATCCCGATCGATTTGCGGTTTCCTGTCCCGTTTGTACCGTCTCCCGCATGCCAGCCGTTTTCATCTATCGGGAGATGCTGATAAATGACTGAATCGTCAACTGTAAAATGCCAGCTTTCGGATGTGCTCGGGTTTTTCACAAAATTGGCGTGCATTTTCGCATCAGCGCCTTTTGCTGTATTCGCTGTATTATGCACCGTAATATAAGCAGGCGTCATCGAATAGCCAGGACGATTATTATTTGATAGCGGTATAAAATCCTTTTTTATGGTTACCATTTCTATCCCTCCCTATTATTAAGAATGCAGAAAACAGAGAGATGGACAGCCTTTTTTATGAGGTAAAAAAGAATTGTGTTCTTAACCTGGTTTTCAGTTGAACAGCTGAAATGGCACCAGTTATACTAATTTAGATGACGGAGGTTTTGGCTCCTGACATCACCTAAGTTGGGAGTGACCATAGACATGTTAAAAAAAGTAATAGGTATACTTGTGATTATCGCTATCATTGCAGTCGGTTTTTTTCAGAAAGAAGCTTGGCTTGATGCAATCAAAGCAGGAGGGATGTTTTCCGTTTTATTTAGTATGCTGCTGATTGCTGCCGATGTTTTTTTCCCAATAGTGCCGTTTGCTTTGGTTGCTGCTTTAAATGGCGCAGTGTTCGGGACTGCAAATGGAATTTGGATTACACTGACCGGCTCAATGCTTGGTACAATATTGCTGTTTTTTCTCGCCAGGTACAGTTTTAGAGATTGGGCCAGAAAAAAAGTTCAGGCCTATCCTGCCATACAAAGCTACGAGGCTTCCTTCAACAAAAACGCTTTTACCGCTGTTTTATTAGGAAGGCTGATACCTGTCATACCTTCACTTGTAATGAACGTGATCTGCGGGCTGAGCCAGGTTCGCTGGCATGTTTTTTTCTTTGCGTCTTTAATAGGGAAAATCCCCAATATTGTTGTTGTCACTATTGCAGGTGCCAATTTCACCAGCAATAAATTATTGTCTATCAGCATTTACGGTACATATATTCTGATCATCATGCTGGTCATTTATAAAAAGTTCCCTCATCTTCTGAAGGTGCCAAAAAAATAAGGAGGCTTGTTGGCCCCCTTACTTTTTTTCTGTCGCATGGCCTCCAAATTCATTTCGAAGCGCAGCAACCACCTTTCCTGTAAACGTATCGTCTGTTAACGAACGGTATCTCATCATCAGTGACATGGCGATGACCGGCGTTGCCGTCTGCAGATCAAGCGCGGTTTCCACCGTCCATTTTCCTTCACCTGAGGAATGCATAATGCCCTTGATCTGATCCAGTTTCGCATCCTTAGAGAAAGCTCGCTCAGTCAGTCCCATAAGCCAAGAACGAATGACAGAACCATGATTCCACACTCTGGCAACCTTCTCGTAGTCAAAATCAAATTGGCTGTTTTCAAGCACTTCGAATCCTTCACCAATCGCGGCCATCATTCCATACTCAATTCCATTATGGATCATTTTTAAAAAATGTCCGCTTCCCGCTTCACCAGCGTATAGATAACCATTTTCGACGGCAGTATCACGAAAAAGCGGTTCCACAATCTCCCATGCTTCATGATCGCCCCCCACCATAAAACAGGCTCCATGCCGTGCGCCTTCCATTCCGCCCGACGTTCCGGCATCGAGATAATGGATACCCGCTTCTTTCATTTGATTGTAGCGGCGAATTGATTCTTTATAATGAGAGTTTCCAGCTTCGATAATCATATCGCCTTTACTTAATAAAGGTGATACATCACGCAAAACAGCATCGACAATGCCATGCGGTACCATAACCCATAGGATACGCGGCGGGTCTAATAAAGAAATGAACTCTTTAAGATTCGTTGTCCCCTCAGCCCCGTATGCTTTCAGTTCATCAACAGCCGCTTGATTTACATCATATCCAACCGCTTGATGATTGCGGTCAATGAATTGCTTTCCTATGTTTATGCCCATTTTCCCTAAGCCGATTAATCCAATTTTCATATCTGTTCCTCCTGATTGTCTAAAAAGCCTTTACTCTTTATGTTCCCTTTGGATTGTATTGTGATACGCAGAAAACAAATGGGGCTTACATCGTCTGCGCATGTAAATTTTATTTTTCATGACTGACTGTGCCTGCCAGTTCTATTACTGAATCTCTTTATATCCATAATTATCACTTTATCCTTGATTTACCATCAGTTTAAGTTAAAATATGGGAAGGTATTCGATTTTTTTAGTAAAAAGAAGGTGACATGTTGCAGAATCAATCTCATACTCTTATCGGAGTTACGAAAACCGCTGTATTCTTTTTATACGCTGCACTTGCAATCATCGGTTTTGCAATCGGGTATTTTATTCCGCAGATTGCGAAATGGGCATTATCCCTCCCCTGGATCCCTCTTGAAGGACCACTTCGGCTCATTACCTCTTTTCAGGGATCTACAGCTTCATTTATCACTGCTCTTCTCGGTATGTGTGCGGGGATTTGGTTCGCTCATTCTGTTATTGCAATGCTGCTATCTGTCAAAATTACAGATCACACAGTGGAATTCATCAAAGGAAAAAAAGTGCAAACAATTCATTCCGATGACATCGCTCTTGTATTTATGGATCACAAACGGCTTGTCCTCCTGGGAACAGCCGGATATGAATTGGTACGGGAAGAAATTGATGAAAAACCAGTAAACGTTGAGAAGGCCTTTAGACAGCATCATTACGAATGGGCAACAGATGGTGATCCGTTTAAAGATCAATTTCGCCGATGGATTCCTGATGCACCAGACCTATCGCAAGGCGCCCATGCCTTATTAAAAGCTCGTCACAAAGCGCTGCAGGACGAAGAAAAAGACGATATTGAAGAATTCCGTCTCGAACTGGCACAGCTGGGCATCGTTGTACGGGACGAAGGCACACGCCAATATTGGCGAAAAGCAGAAACCTATCCCCCGAAAATTCAGCTCGGCGAAGGATTGTAACAACAGAGGCTCAAGAAAGAGCCTCTTCTTTATTACTGCACAATAAACAGCACTCTGGTGCCGTCAGGATAGCTGCTCATTTGATTCCCTACCCACGAGCCGGCGCCGCGATTATCAGAAGGCGTCACATATCGGACATCAGCCCCTGCGCCGCCTTCCTCGCAGACCGCCATCGGCCACTCATCCCGGTCATAGCCCGGCTTGGTCGGGATTCCCTTTAAAGATTCCTCCCGCCTTTTGTCTGCTCCATCTCTGTCAATGGTACAAATATCTGGATGTCCCTCTGCAATCGCATCCCTAATATGACTGCCGGTTTCCGGATAACGAGACAGCGGAAAATATAACACTTTGTCATACGAAGATGCGCCTTGGATCTGCTGCGGAACCATTAAACAAAGAAGAACTGCTGCAGCAAGAAACAGGCCTGCCATCCATTTTTTCATTCCCATCCCCCCATACCTTTGTTCATTTCAATGTATGGGCGCTTGATGAATAATATTTTTAACATTTGAAGTTAGTATGCTGCTTACCAAAGCCGGACTCCCCCGCGAGAAATTTCCCGGTACAGACACAGACAGCCTCCCGG
>NZ_JAVAXX010000151.1:0-15543 GCF_042709275.1 Bacillus sp. LR_5
AGGGAGCCGCTTGGGACAGTAGAAATTCTTGTATCTGTCTTTTCTCCCAGTTTCATAATGGAACCTTTGCCGAACTGTTTTTCTATTTGTTTAAGAGCCATATCTAAGGCTGCCTGACGATCACTCATTCTATTTTTTCCTCCTTTATGTTACCACTACATATACTATACCCTGTTTGAAGGGATTTGCCAAGAAAAAAGCGAACGCATATTCGGATTTTTTCTTGGCGTGATTTCTATCAAAATATCATAATGTATCAGAGAAATCATGTTTTTTTAGGAGGATAATGTGCTGAAAATATTATTTTTGCTCTAAAAGCTTCAAGATTAAATGGCAGCCGTATTTGGCACCGCGTTTTCTGATTCCCGTTCTGGAGCCCGCAAAGTGAAACTCGTGAACCTCTTCTTTTCCATTAGCTGAAATACCGATAAACACATGTCCAGGCTCATGCCCTTCTTGAGTATCAGGTCCTGCTACACCGGTAAAGCTGATGCCGATGTCGCTACCAGTGAGCTTTTGAACACCCTTTGCCAGCTCTGATGCGCACTCCTTGCTGACCGCGCCAAATTGATCTAATGTTTCCTTCTTGACGCCAAGCACATTCTGCTTCATGTCGTTTGTATAGCAAACGATGCCGCCGGCAAATCGTTTTGAAGCACCGCTAAGATCCGTCAGCCATTCAGAAAACAGCCCGCCGGTAAAACTTTCCGCCGCGGAAATCGTAATGCTTTTTTCCTTACATGCTTTAGAAAGCTCTTTTACAAGGGAAGTATCATCGTAACCATAGAAAAATTCACCGACACGTTCTAAAATAACAGCCTCTGTTTCTTTTAACAGACGCTCTGTTTCCTTTTCGTCAGCATGCTTGGCTGTCAGACGCAGCGTCACCTCTCCATCTGCCGCCAAAGGAGCGATTGTCGGGTTGGTTTGTGCATCAATAATATCTTCCAAATCGGCTTCAAGCTGAGATTCACCAATACCGAAAAAGCGAAGAACGGTTGACACAATTTTTTCATTTGAACCCATCTTTTTCAGCAGAAGAGGCTTTGCCTCGTTTTCAAACATGGGACGCAATTCGCTTGGCGGTCCAGGAAGAAGCATATAAAAGCGCGATTCATGTTCTGTGAGCATTCCCGGTGCCATTCCAAAGTGATTTGCCAGTACGTCAGATCCTTCGATTACAAGCGCCTGTTTTCGATTATTAGGTGACATCGTCCGTTTTGTTCGTTTGAAATAGTCCTCAATGGATTGGAACGCCTCATCATTTAACACAAGCGGACGTCCCAGCGCATTTGCAATCGTTTCTTTCGTCAGATCATCTTTTGTCGGTCCGAGACCTCCTGAAAAAATAATGAAGTCAGAGCGTTCTTCAGCAATGCGGATGACCTGCTTCAGCCGCTCCGGGTTATCTCCGACTGCTGTATGATAAAATACGTTCACTCCGATTTCAGCGAGCTGTTTGCTGATAAATTGAGCATTTGTATTGGCGATCTGGCCAAGCAATAGCTCTGAACCGACTGCAATAATTTCTGCTTTTTTTGGAAATTCCATGACGAAGTCCTTCTTTCTTAGTTAGATGTTTTTAACGCTTCCCAGTTTTTAGCGAAATATTCCCAGCCTGAGACGACAGTAAAGAAGACGGCTACCCACAGCGCTAAGTCAGCGAACGGGAATGACACAAGTTCAAACGGAAGATTATGAAGAAGCAATGCGGAAACCGCAATGATTTGTGCCCAGGTTTTAATTTTACCAAGCATGTTAGCAGCTACGACTTCTCCTGTTCCGGCTAAGACAAGCCTTAAACCTGTCACGGCAAACTCTCGGCTGATAATCACAATGACCATCCAGGCTGGAGCAAGATCAAATTGAACAAGGATAATTAACGCTGCGGATACAAGCAGTTTGTCCGCAAGCGGATCTAGAAATTTTCCGAAGTTTGTAACGAGATTCAGTTTTCGGGCATAATATCCGTCTATCCAGTCTGTTGTGGATGCAATAATAAATAGAATAGCCCCCGCCAAGTGTGCGACCGGAATCGATTCGTCTCCAAATTCGAGCCTGCCCCAGTCAAACGGTGCCAGCATGATAATCATGAAGATTGGGATTAATGCGATTCTAGCAAGTGTGATTTTATTTGGTAAGTTAAACATAAAGCCCCTCCAATTTCATACTCGGACGTGAAGAAAAGTCATCTGGTAATTAAGATGACTTTTCTTCCTTTTTATTTACAATCTTTATGGTTTGTGCCATCACTTTTTTCGGGTCAAGTTCATATGAAAGAACCTCACCGTTGATTTTTATTTTCAGATTAGGTGCATATCCGGTGCGGATTTCAACTTGTTTCTGATCAGTTATGTCTTTTTTATAGGTTTCGCCTTTTTTCAGCGTTCCCTCTTTTAACGAGCTGCTGTTTTCATCGCGTACTCGAATCCAAGAACTGTCTGATGCCTTCAGTTCGAGCTCGATTTTATCAGCGCCGGACACTTCATAAGTTGTTAATGATCCTTCAGTGCCAGTTGCTTTAATCTCCAGTTTATCACTGTCGCTTTCTTCTTTTTTATCTTCTTTTTCTTTCGTTTCTTTTTTAGTGTCTGTCTCTTTTTCAGAGCTGTTGCTTTGATTCTCTTTTAGTGATGAATCTTTTGGGATTTCGTACTTGCTTTCACTTTGCGTAATTGATTTTTCAGATGCGGCATTGTTATCATCGCTGTTTTTATGATTCGCAAACTGAATGATCGCGTACACAATCGCAATCACGACAATCACGCCGAGAATGACAAGTATCGTTGGCAGCAGCTCCAGCGCCTTAGATGCTGGCTTTGGCATTTCCTTTTGAAGATTCATGCCGGAGATCTTTTCAGACACATCGTCATGATACGTATTTGGGATATCTTTTTTATGCTCCTCAAACAGCTGTTCCGCATCAAGCCCGACAGCTTCCGCATATTGCTTGATGAATGCCCGAACATAAAACTTCCCCGGAATAATGTCATAGTTTCCTTCCTCCAAGGCGGTTAAGTACCTTTTTTGAATCTTTGTTGCCGCTTGGAGATCATCCAATGACATTGCTTTTTCCTCTCTGGCTTCTTTGAGCCGGATTCCTAGTTCAGTCACAACAAACACCTTCCAATTTTAAAAATCAAAGCTTGAAAACCCGGATTGGTCAAACATTTGGGGTTCTTCGGCATGTTCATATGTAATAACCTCATCAGGGTCATTTCTAAGTTCAATAATATAATCAAAGTCATCTAGTGTATACTCTGTATTTTGAACGAATATGTCCGGATGCTCCACCACTTTTGTTGCAGGCAGCCTCATGATTTCTCTGACCAGCTGGAGGTGGCGTTCTGATCCTCTTCGTGTTGACACAATTCCGTCCACGATAAAGACATTTTCAGTGCTGTATTCATCGGCAATCAGCTGGCTTCTTATCGTCTGCTTCAGCAAGGTTGATGACACAAACAGCCACCTTTTGCTTGCACACACGCTGGAGGCCACAATCGATTCCGTTTTTCCGACACGCGGCATCCCCCTGATCCCGATTAATTTATGGCCTTCTTTTTTGAACAGTTCGGCCATAAAATCGACTAATAAGCCTAGCTCGTCCCGTTCAAAGCGGAACGTTTTCTTGTCATCGGCATCCCTTTGAATGTAACGGCCGTGACGTACGGCAAGACGGTCGCGAAGCCTCGGTTCTCTCAGCTTCGTTACTTTAATTGTTTCCATCGTTTTTAAGATTGATTCTAATCGTTTAATTTGATCTATATGGCGGCACCTGAGGAGCATTCCCCTTCTGGAAAGATCGACGCCGTTTATCGTTACGATGTTAATAGAAAGCATCCCAAGAAGAGATGAAATATCCCCGAGCAGTCCGGGGCGGTTCACTTGAATTTCATATTCAAAATACCATTCGAGCTTTGCCAAATGATATACCCCCTTCATTGTGGCAAAATTTTACCTTCCTTTATCATAAAGCATTTTTCTCTAATTAGAAAGAAGAATGTTGCTGTGATGAGGAAAACATAAAAAAGAGAGGAAAAATCCCCTCTCTTCTTAGTGAGTGCTGTTATTTTCAACAAGCTTAACCATCATATTGGCAATTGCGTGCTGTTCATCTTTTGATGCTACGCTCCAAAGATCTGCCAGCACTTTTTCCTGCTCGTTCTTAGATTCCACTTCATTAGCCAAGTAACTGCCGATTTCTGTCGCAAGATCTGTAATAGTATCCTGGCTCATACCTTTATCTTGCGCATAGTTCAGACGGTCGCCAAGGAAGTTTTTCCAGTTATCCCAGTTTTCTAATACTGACATGCTCGTTTCCTCCATTTCATGTGAAGTTACAAGATTATTGTGTCCTTCGCAAAAGAAACTATACACCGAATATTTTCGAATCAGCAGTGCCAGCCGCCATTCACCGACAGAATTTGGCCGGTAATATATGACGCTTTTTCAGACAGGAGAAATGCTGTTGCATCGGCAATTTCTTGCGGCCGGGCAAGCCGGCCAATCGGGATCTCATCAGCAATCTCTTCTTTTTCAGACAGGGTAAATTGATTCATCATATTTGTATCAACCGCGCCCGGCGCTACGGCGTTTACTCTGATTCCGCTTGGCGCCAGCTCCTTAGCCAGTCCTTTTACAAACGAGTGCTGAGCTCCCTTTGCCATGCTGTACAGCACTTCACAAGATGCTCCAGTCTCGCCCCAAATAGAGCTGACAGCCACAATCGCTCCTGATTTATTCCGGATCATGCCTGGAAGAAGGTTTCTCGTCAACATATACGGACTCGCCACATGGAGCTGAACCATTTCCTGAACTGTTGCATTATCCACATCCGTAATCAGTCCGAAATGGCTTCTTCCGCTATTTAAAACAATCGCATCAACCGGCTGAACAATTGAACTTGTCAGCTTATCTGCTCCTTCTGGCGCGGACAGATCGGCTTGCAAAGTTTCAGCATGCACGCCAAACGTCTCTCTTAGTTTTTCAGTAAGCTCCGCTGCCGCGTTTTGATTTGTATTATAATGCAGAAGCAGATTGTATCCCTCTGCCGCAAGGGTTTCACTTATGCTTTTGCCGATGCCGCCGCTTGCTCCGGTGATTAGTGCTGTTTTGTTCATCCTCTTTCCTTCTTTCCGCAGAAAAACACCCCTCACACTGGAGGGATGTTTGTTTATGATTTAGGAACAACCTTGCAGACAGTCAGTCTGTCTGCAGCAATTTCCTCTTGTATGACTTTCTGGACATCCTCGAGGGTAATTTGCTCGAGAACCGTTACGACGTCAAACAGGCTCATATCCAAGAAAGCATAACGGGTAAATTGATTGGCAATGTATTCAGGTGAATTCAGCGCTTTTAAGAATGTACCGATCTTTTTCTTTCTGGCAAGTTCAATCTTTTCAGCAGTAATCAGTTCACCGGCGCGCAGAAGCATGCTTGAAATGTCTTCTGCCAATTGATCAGGCTCCGGCGTATCGCCGCCGATCGCCGCAAAACCGAACCCATATTCAGCAGTAAAATCAAAGCTGAACGTTTCGTCAATATACCCTTTTTCATAAAGTGATTCGTACTGGGCAGAGCTTTTGCCGAAAAGAGATTCAAGCAATAAGTTCATTGAAAGTTCATGCTTTAACAGCTCTTTGCCTAATTTAAACGGATTCTTTGATTTCAGCCCGACAAGGCATTTCGGTCCCTGCACATTCATTTTGATCTCTTTTTCTTTTCGGAAAACAGCTTCTTGCTCTTTCACTTCTTCCCGTTTGATCTCCGGCTGGTCAGTATACGGCTTTCTCTCCTGATTTTCTCTTACCTGAGAAATGATCGCTTCAGGATCTACAGGCCCGACAATAAAGAGGAGCATGTTGCTCGGGTGATAAAACGTTTCATAGCATTCATAAAGAAGGTCTTTTGTAATATGTGAAATGCTTTCCACTGTTCCTGCTATGTCAATTCTGACAGGATGTTCTTTGTACATGTTTTCAATGACCCCGAAGTAAAGCCTCCAATCGGGGTTGTCGTCATACATGTTAATCTCCTGCCCGATAATCCCTTTTTCTTTTTCAACCGTTTTTTCAGTAAAATACGGGTCCTGTACGAAATCGATGAGCGTCTCTAAATTGCGTTCAACATTTGATGTGCTTGAGAAAAGATAAGCCGTTCTTGTAAATGACGTAAACGCATTAGCAGAAGCGCCCTGTTTGCTGAAATCTTGAAAAACATCTCCGTCCGCTTTTTCAAACAGCTTGTGCTCAAGAAAATGGGCAATGCCGTCCGGCACGTGAACCATCTCATTTTTATCTAAAGGGACAAACCGGTTATCTATAGAGCCGTACTTTGTTGTAAAGACCGCATATGTTTTGTTGAAGCCTTTTTTCGGCAAAACGTAAACGTCAAGTCCGTTCGGCATTTTTTCATGGTACAGCGTCTCCTGAAGCTGTTCGTATTCGATTGGTTTGATCAAGATGCACCCTCCGTCCCTTTTAAGAAATAAGTCGTATCAAGCTGAATCTTTTCGCCGGCTTTCACGATATCCTCTTTTGTGACCTGCTCAATATTGGCAAGAAATTCTTCGATAGGAATATCGACTTGGGCAGCGGCCTGCTGATATAAAAATTCAGATAAACCGTACGCTGTATCAATGGTTTCCAGCACTTGATTTCGAATGACAGCCTTTGTCTGAGCGATGTCCTGCTCGCTGAAGTCGCCGTTTTTCATTGCCTGAAATTGCTCAGCAATAATAGAAACAGCCTGTTCGTAATTTTTCACTTCAATGCCCGACATCACCATTAACAAGCCTTTAAAACTTTCTATACGCGAAGCGGCGTAGTATGCAAGACTGGCTTTTTCCCGAACATTGATGAAAAGCTTGGAATGAGAGAATCCGCCAAACAATCCGTTAAACACTTGCAAAGCAGGATAATCCTGATCCGTATAAGTGATGCTGGTGCGGTAGCCGATATTCAGCTTTCCTTGTTTGACATCTTCTTCATCAATTACTTCTTTAGGCTGTGTTTTTTGCTCAGTGTGATTGTTTTCAGGCATGCCGAGGTTGCGCTCTTTTGCTTGGAAATACTTATCAATTGCCGCTTGCACTTGGTTACTGTCCACATCGCCAACGACGTAAAGATCGAGCTGGTCTTTTTGGATAGCGCTTTGATATGTTTCATATAATTGATCGGCCGTAATGGCATCGACATCGTCGATTTCCCCATTGACATGGAGCGCGTAAGGCTCATTTTTGCACATTTCCTGTATCAGCCTTAAATTCGAGTAACGCATTTTATCGTCATAGACGGCTTGGATTCTTTGCTTGAGCGTCCGTTTTTCCTGAGCCACATATTGTGATTGAAAAGCGCCTCCTTCTAAAGCAGGTGAAAAGACGATTTCTGCAAGAAGCTGCAGTCCTTTTTCAAGAAGCAGCGTTTGATCTTTTAAATATTTTTCATTCGGGACTTCAAGCCTGAACGTAATGACGTGCCGCTCTCCTTTTTTCGAAAGATCCGCCGAAACGGACGTGCCGTATAGTTCATCCAAATAAGAACGCAACTCTGCGGTTTTCGGATGGCTTTTTGTTCCGCGAAGAAGCACATGCGGAAGCAGCGCTCTTTTGGTGACTTGGTCCTTTGTCAGCGGTGCAAGCATTTTAAAAATAAGCGAGACGGTTTTGAATTTTTCTGTTTTTACAATGTGTGCGGTTAAACCGCCGTGCTTTGTTTTGATTTCATTTACATATGACATATGGAACCTCCTTCGTTCATTCCTTATTAGTATGTATTATGACCAATTTTCAGCATCCGCAGAAACACTCTTTCATGTAATTATAGCAACTGTAGGATTTATAAGGAAACAATAACCTCCGCTCGACAGGACGGAGGCTGTATAGGTTAATCCATTTTCTATCTGAAAGACCTCTGTTTGCGCCTGCAGAACGACAGTTGTAAACTGCAAGAGAGAAAGATTTTTCGCTATCACAGCAAAAAAGACGGTTGGCTAGACCGTCCCTAAGTTTTTTTCTTCCTCTTCACTTTTTTTAGCATCCACAGTAAAAAGCACTAAGAATAAAGCAATGATGCTGCAAAACGCCGATAGAATGAAAATCAGCCAGTTTGCATTAGACATTAATGCCGCAAACACAGGTGGACCGAGAGCTACTCCTATAAAGCGCATGCTATTGTAAAAGGAGGAAATGGTTCCGCATTGCTCACTTTCAATTCCTTCGGTTATCAGTGCATCTAAAGCAGGAAGCGCCATTCCAATCCCAATCCCGCCAAAGCTTAAAAAGACAAATAAAAAATAAAAACTGTGGTTCCACCACAAGGCAATAAACGACAGGGTTAACAGAATCATTCCCGTAACAACGCAAAATTTCATTCGGACTTTATCTTTGCCAATCTTTTTGCCTGCTATAAATGAACTGGTTGACAAAAATAAAAGTGGGATTGCCAGTAATCCGCCTTTAGCCACTCCGTCAATGGCATACTTGTTCTCCAGCGTATCTGACAAATAAAATAATACGCCAAATAACAAAAACATAATCACACACCCGATAATAAAGACCGTATAAAGCCAGCGCCCATCCTGTTTAAAGATTTTCCGCACACTCTTGATAAATTCAGAAACTGCTGGCGCATCTTCATCTTCTTCAGGCTTGGCCACCAGAAACAACACGAGCAAAAAGCTGATCAAACAGAAAAACGGAATAAACCAAAATGGGACAAACCAGTACCAGGAAGCCAGTAAGGCGCCAAGTATCGGACTCAATACCTTCCCTGACGTGTTGGCAGTTTCAATATCACCAAGGCCGGCGCTGACCTTTTCATCGTCTCCTTGAAACAAATCGCCGATAAACGGCATAACGATAGGAGCTGCCCCTGCAGAGCCGATACCTTGAAGAACCCGACCCGCCAAAATCATAGCATAAGGATTTTTCATATAGGTTGAGGCAAAAGCAGCCACCAACCCACCTAATCCTGCAATGAGGAGGCATGGAAGCAATATTTTTTTTCTCCCGAATCGATCCGACAAATATCCGGCAATCGGAATGCAAATAATCGCTACTACTGAATATACAGTAATGATTAAAGACACTTGAAATGAAGTCACTGACAGCTTTTTCTCCATCATCGGAAGAACAGGAATCAGCATGGAGTTCCCTAGTGTCATCACAAGCGGTACGGAAGACAATGCAATAATATTTTTCATTCCATTTTTCTCTCTCAACATTTTCACCCATTCACTTTCTTGTCATCCCTTATATGTTGCGTTAATCGGAGTGAAAGTATGTACAAAGAAACATGAATCAGTGCAAATAAAAAAACAGACACATCACAGCGCCCGTTTTAGAATCGTTTACGCAAAACATGAAATCTGAATTTGTCCGCTCTAAAATAATTTAATGAGTAAAGCACCGGTTTATCGTGCTGATCGTAATGGGTTTGTTTTAACAGCAAAAGAGCTGTTTCCGGATCGCATTCCAGCACTGGAGAAATGGTATCATGATAGCCGATCGGTTCAATATCAGTCACGGCATAGCTGATCACGGAGCCTGAATTTTTCTCAAGCAGGTCAAACATGGATTCTTGCTGATGAGAGAAAGAATTCGGCAAAATATCCATCGGAATTTTGTCTATACAATACACAATCGGCTGTCCGTTAGCTGTTCTGACTCGTTCGAGGTAAAAAAGTTCTTGCTCATCTTCCAAATGAAATCTCTTAATATCATCTTCAGACGGCATAAGCACTTGGGATGATAGAAAAATCGTACCAGGCGTCATATTTGCCTGTTCTATCATCTTCGTTACACTGTTCAGCTGTTCAATGCCCGAAAGAAATAACGGCTTAGAATGGACAAAAGTGCCTACACCATGTCTTCTGATAATGACATGCTCTTCTTCCAGTATCCGCAAGGCTTCTCTAAGCGTCGCTCTGCTGACACCAAGCTTTTTGGAAAGCTCAAATTCAGAAGGCAGCTTTTCCTTCTCAGTGTAGATGCCATTTTTTATATCCTCTTTAATTCGTTCAATTACTTTCAAATACAAGTGCCGATTATCAGCTTTTGTAGACATGTTTCCCCTCCGTAAACCACTTTCGATAAAAATTATTGAACAATTGGGACAACTATATCATGTTTTGTCGAAAAAATAAATAGCAAGGTTATCAGTTTACATAATGTTATTATTGATAACTGGAGAAAGCTGAACTCCCTTCATTAAGAAGAGAGCTCATCATATTTCTCTTTTGATAATAAGACTTCCCTAGGTTTGCTGCCTTCATACGGCCCGACAACGCCCCGTTCCTCCATGGCGTCAATCAGGCGCGCCGCTCTCGTATAACCGATCCTGAATCTTCTTTGCAGCATTGAAACAGATGCCGTCTGCATGCCGACGATTAATTCAACAGCTTCATCATAAAGATCATCGGTAACTTCGGAATGAGTTTCCGTTGTCTCATCAGGAATCATTTCTTCCTGATATTGCGCTTTCTGCTGCGTAATCACATGGTCGACGACCTTTTCCACTTCGTCATCCGACAAAAATGCTCCCTGCACACGGACAGGTTTATTAGCCCCGACAGGCAAAAACAGCATATCGCCGCGGCCGAGCAGCTTCTCAGCGCCACCCATGTCAAGAATCGTCCTTGAATCCGTCTGTGAAGATACGCTGAACGCGATTCGTGACGGAATATTCGCTTTGATGACCCCTGTGATAACGTCAACCGACGGCCGCTGTGTCGCAATAATGAGATGGATGCCGGCAGCCCGCGCCATTTGGGACAATCTCGTAATTGAATCCTCCACATCAGATGAAGCGACCATCATGAGATCGGCAAGCTCGTCCACAATCACAACGATATACGGCAGCTCCGGCTGTTTCGCTCCTTCTTCATTGTTGGCACGTTTTATATAATCATTATATCCTTCAATATTTCTTGTACCCGTATGAGAAAATAATTCGTACCGCCGCTCCATTTCATTGACAACCTTTTTCAAAGCCTGTGACGCTTTCTTCGGATCAGTAACAACCGGGGCAAGCAAATGCGGAATCCCGTTGTAGACATTCAGCTCTACCATTTTAGGGTCGATCATCATCATTTTCACTTCATGCGGTTTCGCGCGCATCAAAATACTTGTAATAATGCCGTTGACACAGACGCTTTTCCCGCTTCCGGTTGCGCCTGCGACTAAAAGATGGGGCATCTTGTTTAACTCAGCCAGCACAGCTTCACCTGAAATATTGCGGCCGAGTCCAATTAGCAGCTTTGCGTCCGGTCTGTCATTCAATTTAGAATCCAGCACTTCCTTCAGCGATACCATCGCCACTTCTGCGTTCGGAACCTCAATTCCGATTGCTGATTTGCCTGGTATTGGCGCTTCGATCCTGATATCCTTTGCAGCAAGTGCAAGCGCTAAATCATCGCTTAAATTGACGATTTTGCTAACCTTCACTCCGACATCAGGATACACTTCATATTTTGTTACGGCCGGCCCGAGATGAACCTGTGTGACTTTCGCCTTTACGCCAAAGCTTTGGAAGGTGCGTTCGAGCTTTCTCGCATTTTCATAAATATTCTTTTTATCTGCCTGCTGGCCAGTATGCTTCGGATCTGCCAGTAAATCAAGTGACGGCATCTCATAATCCTTATTTTCAAGCTCCGTAAAGGTCATAGGCGGAGCAGAAACAGTTTCCTGATCACCTGTCTCAGTCTGGATGTCCTGAATCGGCTCTGGTACAGGTTCAGCGCGTTTTTCTATGACTGGAGGCTCTTCATCTTCATTACGATCTGAAAAGCTTGAGATAATCGGCTCTGAATGAATAAGAGGCGATACCGTTTCCAAATCCCCCTCTTCATCAGAAGGCTCCGGTTCCATTTGCTGTTTTTTGCGGGCCGGTTTTTGTTTTTTGCTCGGCACTTTCGTTTTTTTCGATGACTTCATATTGGTTTTGACGGATTTCATATCATCAATAAATGCAAACCATTGTTCTTTTATAAAGCGGCCAATCGGGCTCATCCACTTTTTCAGCGTTTCTTGAAGAGAGCGCCCTGTGACTAAAATCATTCCGATCAAAATCATAACAATCGCCATGATCTGAGAACCAGTTGACGCAAATAAAAAGTGTGAAGCCGCAAATAGCAACGCACCGATCATCCCTCCGCCTAAATCAGGTGAAGCGGAGCTGCCCTTCATGTCCATCAAAAACAATTCCCATGTGTTGCGCACCACGCTTGCGGACTCAATAGACCCTTTGTGCGTCAAATTTTTAAACAGCTGCACGTGAGAAAGCAGCAATATGCTTGCGATAATACAGTACAATCCGGCCTTTCGTCTCGTTAATAGGCTTGGCGTTTTCTTCTTCCAAAACAGCGAGACTCCTAACACTAATAAACCTAACAAGCATAAAATAAACCACTCTCCAGCAAAAAAGCGGAACAAGTAAATAAAGGTTTGCCCGACTACCCCCAGCTGCAGAATCGCAATAATTGAAATGGCTATACACAGCAATCCGTTGAGTTCGTATTTTATATTGAGCTGTTTCGCCTGTTTTTTTCTTGATTTTCGTTTTTTCTTTGCCACACTCATCACCTTACTGCGTTAAAAAATGTAAGTTCATACATAATGAAGAAAGCAGCCGATTACAGGCTGCGTTTTTTCTGTAGGATTCCCCTATTATAGCATATTTTGCCCTTAAAAAAGGGATGGATCTTATACGTTTAATTTCAGCTTTTGTCCCGGTGAAATGTCCGGGTGCAGAAAATGCATTGGATTTGTGCTCATGATTTGAATAACTTCCGCTTCATTGCCTTTCATCTCGACAAGAAGCGGCACACCTCTATATTCAATTTGCTCATGTGCGCTTGTCTGTTGGTTCTGTTCAGCAAAAACAATTTCCTGCGGCATCATAGTATACAGAATCATTGAATCATCCGTCCTTCTTCTGCTCTTGCTTCCTCGATCAGCTCGTTCAGTTTATTGATCGCTTGTCCGACTCCTCCGACGTGATCGATCAATCCGTACTCGACAGCATCCTTACCAACGACATTTGTTCCGATGTCGCGTGTTAAGTTTCCTTTTGAAAACATCAGCTCTTTGAACTTATCTTCGTTTACATTTGAGTGGCTTGTTACAAATTTAACAACTCTTTCTTGCATCTTATCCAGGTATTCAAACGTTTGCGGCACACCAATTACCAGCCCTGTCAGCCGAACGGGATGAATCGTCATCGTTGCTGTTTCAGCAATATAGCTGTAATCACAGGATACCGCAATCGGAACGCCGATGGAATGCCCTCCGCCAAGCACGATGGAAACGGTCGGTTTTGATAATGATGCCAGCATTTCCGCTATTGCGAGACCCGCCTCAACATCTCCTCCGACAGTATTTAATATAATCAGCAGGCCTTCAATTTTGGGATTCTGTTCAATTGCCACAATCTGCGGGATGACATGCTCATATTTTGTTGTTTTGTTTTGCGGAGGAAGCTGAACATGGCCTTCTATTTGTCCGATAATGGTCAGACAATGAATATTTGTATCTTGGGGCAGCTGCGGAAGCGTCGTTTCACCAAGCTGCTGTATTTTATTCATAATGCTGTCTTTCGCGTCATTTTTTTCAGGACGCTCTTCTTCTGCGTTTTCCATACGATGATCCATTTCGCTTTCACCCTTTCCGAATTTCTCTTTGTATTATGAACAAAGATACTCAATTCAATCCCGGCTTGAAAGGCAAAAAAATAAAGACCGGAGCAGCTCCGGTCTTTAGTCAGACATTATACTTCCATAATAATTGGGATGATCATCGGTTTGCGTTTCGTTTTTTCATATAGGAATTGGTTCAAAGCATCTCGCATTGCCTGCTTCAGCGTTGACCATTCAACATTTGATGTTTCAGTCGCTTCTGTCACGATGGAACGGACAAGCTCAGTAGCCTGTACGATAAGGCCTTCAGACTCTCTTACATAAACAAAACCGCGAGTGATAATTTCTGGTCCTGATACAAGATGTTTCTTTTGTTTATCAAGTGTAATGACAACGATTAAAATTCCGTCCTGTGAAAGCAAGCGGCGGTCTCTTAATACGATATTGCCGATATCACCGACACCTAAACCATCAATTAAAATATTGCCGTACGGAACTTTATCCCCAATTTTTACGTTTTGGCCGCGGAATTCAACGACGTCTCCTTTTTCAATTAAGAAGATATCACTGCGCTTCATGCCGATTTCTTCAGCGATTTTTGAATGAGCTTTTTGCATTCTGTATTCGCCGTTTACAGGAATTAAATATTTTGGTTTAAGCAGATTGATCATCAGCTTTAACTCTTCTTGTGAGCCGTGGCCAGATACATGGACACGCTTTTGTGCAAAGATGACTTGTGCACCGGCTCTCGCAAGAAGATCTACTGTTTTAGAATAAATGAGTTCCTGCCCAGGGATTGGAGTTGATGCAATGACAACCGTATCCCCTTCTTCAATGTTCAGCTGTTTATGAGCTTTGTTTGCCATTCTTGTCAGTGCAGCTAACGGTTCACCTTGGCTGCCGGCTGTAATAATGGCCACTTCGCGCTTCGGATATTTCTTGACATCCTGTACAGAAATAAACATTTCATCATCTGCTTCAATATATCCGAGCTTTCTTGCCAGCTGCAGGACAGATTGAAGATTTTTTCCGGCAACGGCAATCTTTCTGCCATTTTGAGCCGCTGCATGAATGACTTGCTGGATCCGGTTAATATTGGATGCAAAAACAGCAATAATCACCCGGTTCACTGAATTATACAGCGCGTCCGAAATTTCTCCGCTGACAGCAGCTTCCGAAGGTGTATAGCCCGGGCGCTCCGCATTTGCACTGTCGGAAAGCAGGGCAAGTACACCGCTATTGCCGATCTTGGCGATCTCGCCAATGTCGCACGTTTGGTTAAGTGCAGGCGTTTGGTCAAATTTGAAGTCTCCCGTGCATACAATAGATCCAAGTGATGTTTTAAGACTCACACCTACAGAATCAGGGATGCTGTGAATCGTTCTAAAGAACGATACTTTAGTCGATTCAAATGTAATGACAGATTTGGAGTGAATTTCTCTTAAATCAGTTTTTCGGTTATGTCCGTATTGTTTTAATTTTTCTCTTAATAGCGCAAGCGTCAGCTTTGTTCCGTACACTGGAACGGACAGCTTGTTCAATAAGTAAAAAACGCCGCCGATATTTTCATCGTGCCCGTGCGTTAAAAAGATTGCCTTGACGCGGTCAGCCCGTTCAATCAAATATGATATGTCAGGAATCACCACATCAATACCGAGCATTTCGTTTTCTGGATGCATAAGGCCGGCATCTACAACAAATATGTCTGAGTCAATTTCGATGACATAAAGGTTCTTCCCAATTTCTCCGACACCGCCAAGGGCGATAATTCTAACGTTTTCTGTATTTTTCTTTTTCAAAATCTATATCCTCCTAGTCTCATACCCGTCCATCATCACTTGTTCCTATTATAACTGAAAGTAAATTTAGAAAACAAGATAAAGCAGAAGGTTTAGGGAAAACCAATATGTA
>NZ_JAVAXX010000152.1:0-15484 GCF_042709275.1 Bacillus sp. LR_5
ATAGTTTATGCTATGCAGTACTGGAGGTAGAATACGGTTTGATGCAACAGGATCTTTCCATATCGTCAAAACAAAAATCAACAGCCGTAATCAAAATGGTCATCTCTATGGTGATTTTCGGCTCCATCGGCTTTTTCTCAGAGCATACCAATCTGCCGTCATTTGAATTGGTCTTTGTCCGCTGCCTTTGCGCGACGCTGTTTTTAGGCTTTTGCTGGCTGGCGTCCGGCCAATATAAAACTGAAAAATGGAGAAAGAGAGACGTGCTGCAAACATTGGCGTGCGGTTTCTTTCTTGTATTCAACTGGGTGTTCTTATTTAAGTCTTTTGAAGAAACGTCCGTTACAATTGCCATCTCCGTTTATCACCTAGCACCGGTGCTTGTTCTTCTCCTGGGAAGCATCATCTACAGAGAGAGATTACATGTCATCTCCGTCAGCTCCATTATCATCTGTTTTCTGGGAACTGCGCTGATTTCCGGGATTAACGGCAATACTTCATTGACGCAGCTGATGGGATCAGGGATCATTTGGGCCGTTCTCGCCGCGCTGTTTTATGCGTTCACTACTTTATTGGGAAAAGGCATTCAAAACCTCAGTCCTTATACGACCACCTTCCTGCAAACGGGTTTAGGGGTTATCATCCTGATTCCATTTATTCACTTTGGCGCTTTTGCTGACCTGTCTCAGGGAAACTGGATTATGGTGGTATCTACCGGCATTATCCATACGGGTATTGTATATTTGTTGTTTTTTGACAGCTTGCGATTTTTATCAACGAAATTTATTTCAATCATTGTATTTCTTGACCCCGCTGTCGCGATCGTGCTCGATACCGTCTTCACAGGTTTCCGCCCTGACCTCTATCAAACGCTTGGCATCGTGCTGATCTTTGCGGGCATGGCCTTGACGCTTGTCAGGAGGCAGGGGAAGTCGAATGTGGCAGCTGAGGGTACGGATATTGAACAAATGCAGTAATGAAAAATGTAAAAAGGCCTATGCGGCCTTTTTTTGATTCTTAAAATAACATAAACATTCCAGAAAAATATTGTAATCCTATTCCAATGAAGCTAACATGTTAAATCAATAATACAGTTATTTCAAATTCTTGGTGCGAAAAAAAGCTTTCTCAATTAGTAAAAGGAAAAGTGAATGTACTATTTTGATGAAATATCAACTCTTAATGACTATGATTGGCTTGAAAAAAATAAAACAATAGAGCATATAATATATTGAAAACTTAGTTGGTATTAAAAAGCGATAGTAATGATTATATATACTCTGCAAATTTAAAAACTAAGACGAAACGGTCGTGAGACGGGTGTGGATTCTGTCGGATAAAGAGCCGGACTCAGAAGCATTTGATCAGCTCGTGATATCCGAAGAAGGTTTTTTGGTTGGGACGTTCAATTGTTACAGTGAAGAGCTTGAGTCGTTTCTTTATTTAATTTCTGCCGATGTGAGTCAAGAGATGAAAGAGATAACATGCTGTGACTCGAACGGTGGAGCCCTAGACGTTCAACAGCTGAAACTGACAAGTAACGCTGTTTACGCAGTGACCTCATCTGGTGTTTATAAGCATGATATCCAATAAGGTGTAGGGATGAGATTATGATGGATTGGCGCGCTTTAAGTCAGACAAAACAAGACCTCATCTGGTCAGAAGTGAACAAGCTCATAAAATGGAAACCCGGAAGCAGATGGCATCACATCATTCCGCCTGAGCCATATCGAGTGTTTGATATCTCAAGCGCGATGAGCAGTAAAGCTGGTCATAATGATGTGAGTGGAGTGCTGAGTGATTTAGAGGCTTCTATTTTAAAAAACGAAGTAATGTACGCACTAGACTGGCAGAATGTCGGATATATCTTTAGCCCTCATCAGACAATGCCTCAGGATGAATTTGGCGAATGGCCTGTTCCCGTATTTCCAAATGGAGACTATTATTTCTTTTTTCATCAGGACTTCTCCTGGGGACTTTTGGGAGACCCGTGGAAATTGACAATCACTGTATTTGGTGAAGAGCTGTTGGAGGCGATAGATAATGATCCGCCTATCCTGTTTCAAGATAAATGAGTTTGTTGTGGAGGGAGAGGATCAACGTGCTTCAAAAGCTGAGAAAAAGACAGCGAGAGCTTGAAGAAAAGCCGTATCCTGATGAACTGTACGGATTTGAAGCAGACATCTATGAGTTTTTTATGCTTGTTGCCGGCAGTTTGGATTATGTCCTGGCGAATAAAAGGATGCCCTGGCATCAGCGGCGTTCGTTGGAGAAAAGCTTTTTTGAGCTGTATCCTGACATACTTCCGGATATGATCAAAAACGATAAGGATCTGTATCATCACATTCTCTTGTATGAACAAGTCAGACAAGAGATTTGCGTTGCGCTATCCAACTGATAAGGGGAAGATTTTATGGAAATAACCTCTATAAGCAGTATTGGCAATTTGGACATGATCGAGCTTAAGCCTGACCAAACCGTTATGTCATGCGAACTTGAAGATGCAGAGTCGTTTTATCGTTTTTGGGCAGGGCTTGCCTACGATCGAATCATGATACAGGTAATAACGACTGGTTCATTTATAGAAGACCTGTCCGAGTACTTTGAAGGTTATGCTTACAAGGTGATAAAACTAGCGAAAAGAGAACTCCATTTCCAATCCATATTACAGGAAGCAGACCGGGATATTGCAGATTTTCTCTTTCTGCTAGCTTCCATCAATGATGATGTTTTTCTGATCACTGATCCTCAACCGGATAAAAGCTATTTTTCAGAAGGGAAGCTCCAATGCCTAACGGACTCAGGCGAACGGATCATGTGGTTTGAATACGATGCTGTAGACATCTATATGGTTGGCGGTAACTAAAAATAGGGGGAATCCATTTGAATATCACACAATACGAGAAATTGAAAAAGCATCTTTCTGATGAGGATACAGGTCCATTTACATTAAACGAGTTTTCTTTCTATATGAAAGAAGATGATCGTTATATTCAAATTCCTGTGTTTGAATTAAAACTATCAGCTCAAACCTGTGACATTCATTTGCGGTTTGAAGACATTAGTGCATCAAAGCTGGATGACCTTGAATCCATCGATGCGGTTGAGTTGGAGATTGAACCGACTGACGATCAATGGGAAAGACTCCGTTATTATGTGTATGATCAAGAAGATCAGATGAGTTTCTATTGCGGAGGATGGGATGTGATCAAGTGTGACAAGAAGTCACACTGATTTTCCCCTTTTTTGCTTGAGACCCCCCTTTTTAAATATGGCACATCAATTTTATTTTTCAACGCAATTTTTTTCTCCCTTCTGTCATCATAAAGAAACAATCACCGAGTATGCATTAATGTATGCGTTTTCATAGAGGGGGAGTCTTGATGAAAAAATGGATGGCAGCGGTTTTTGTGATGATGCTGATGCTGTGTTTTGGCGGGATTGAGAATGTGAAGGCGGCGGAGCCGAAGGTGTATCAGTTTGACTTTGGAAGCGGTTCGATGGAGCCTGGTTATATTGGCGTCAGGGCGTCTGATCGGTATGATCGGTCAAAGGGCTACGGTTTTCAAACACCGGAGAATATGAGGGATGTGGCGGCATCCGGGGCTGGTGTGAAGAGTGATGCGGTTCAGTTTTTAGCGTATGGGACGAAAAGCAATAACACGTTTAATGTTGATCTCCCGAATGGCCTTTATGAGGTGAAGGTGACGCTTGGCAATACGGCAAGGGCCAGTGTGGCGGCGGAGGGCGTGTTTCAGGTTATTAATATGACAGGGGATGGCGCGGAGGATACGTTCCAAATTCCTGTCACCGACGGGCAGCTGAATCTACTGGTGACAGAGGGGAAAGCCGGCACCGCTTTTACGCTTAGCGCCTTGAAAATAAAGAAATTGTCTGATCAGCCGGTGACGAACCGAACCATTTATGTCGGCGGCGACTCGACGGTGTGCAATTATTATCCGCTCAACAGCAGCAAGCAGGCGGGCTGGGGGCAGATGCTGCCTCACTATATCGATAAACACACCTTTCAAGTGAGAAACATGGCGTCCGGCGGGCAGATCGCGAGAGGATTCAGAAATGATGGACAGCTTGAGGCGATCTTGAAGTACATCAAGCCGGGGGATTATTTTATGTTGCAGCTTGGCATTAATGACACAAATCCGAAGCATAATGAATCTGAAGCGGAGTTTAAAGAGTTGATGCGTGATATGATTCGTCAGGTGAAAGCGAAAGGAGCGGACGTCATCCTATCAACGCCCCAGGGCCGGGCGACCGATTTTACTTCTGAAGGCATCCATTCGTCTGTAAACAGATGGTACAGGGCCTCTATTTTAGCTTTGGCCGAAGAGGAAAAAACACATCTCATTGACTTAAATGTCCTCAGCTCGGCATACTTTACATCGATCGGTCCGGAAAAAACACTCGCGCTTTATATGGACGGAGATACGCTTCATCCGAACCGCGCTGGGGCTGACGCACTGGCGCGATTGGCTGTTCAGGAGCTAAAACGCCAGGGAATCGATGGCTTTTAATACATCATTTTTCGTCAAAACACATATGCCTTCGTCAATTAGAGTATAATGAGAACATCTGCAAGAGACAGGAGTTTATACATGAGTCATTTTAAAAACTATCAAATCAGTCATGACATTTTACGAGCACTGGAAGGACTAGGATATACAGAACCGACCAAGGTGCAGCAGAGCGTGATCCCCGCTGCCCTTGAACGAAAGGATCTTGTCGTCAAATCACAGACGGGAAGCGGGAAAACGGCTTCGTTCGGGATTCCTCTCTGTGAGCTGACGGATTGGGATGAAAACAAGCCGCAGGCGCTTATTTTAACTCCAACCCGTGAGCTTGCGGTGCAAGTAAAGGAAGATATCACGAACATCGGACGATTTAAACGGATCAAAGCGACAGCCGTATTTGGAAAATCCTCCTTTGATAAACAAAAAGCTGAGCTTAAGCAAAAAAGCCACATTGTTGTCGGTACGCCGGGACGTGTTCTGGATCATATCGAAAAAGACACGCTGCCGTTGGATCGTCTCTCTTATTTGGTCATTGATGAAGCGGATGAGATGCTGAATATGGGCTTTATCGAGCAGGTGGAGGCGATTATCAAGCATCTGCCGACTGAGCGTACGACGATGCTGTTTTCGGCGACGCTTCCGCAGGATATCGAGAAGCTGAGCCGTCAATATATGCAAAACCCCGAGCATATCGAAATCAAAGCGGCCGGGCTTACCACAAGAAATATTGAACATGCGGTGATTCAAGTAAGAGAAGAGCATAAATTTTCATTGCTGAAAGATGTGCTGATGACGGAGAATCCCGACAGCTGCATCATTTTCTGCCGAACGAAGGAGCACGTCAATCAGCTGACCGATGAATTGGATGACTTAGGATATCCATGCGATAAAATTCACGGCGGAATGATTCAGGAAGACCGATTCGACGTCATGAATGAATTTAAACGTGGCGAGTACCGTTACTTAGTCGCGACGGATGTCGCCGCGCGCGGGATTGATATTGAAAATATCTCCCTTGTCATCAACTATGATCTGCCGCTTGAAAAGGAAAGCTATGTCCACCGCACGGGCCGAACGGGACGCGCAGGGAACAAAGGAAAGGCCATTTCGTTTGTCACGGCCTTCGAAAAACGGTTTTTAGCCGACATTGAAGAATATATCGGATTTGAGATTCAAAAAATAGAAGCCCCTTCTCAAGAGGAAGTGGCAAGGAAGAAACCAGAATTTCTAGCTAAAATGAATGACCGTCCGGAAAGCAAAAAAGACAAAAGCGAAGAGCTGAATAAAGACATTATGAAGCTGTATTTTAACGGCGGAAAGAAAAAGAAAATCAGAGCCGTTGATTTTGTAGGAACGATTGCAAAAATTGACGGTGTGTCAGCTGACGACATCGGCATCATTACGATCATGGATAACGCCTCATACGTTGAGATTTTAAATGGTAAAGGCCCTCATGTTCTCAAAGTGATGAAGAACACAACCGTCAAAGGGAAAAAGCTGAAGGTGAATAAAGCGAATAAATGATGAATGACCTGCTCCCAGTTAAAGGGGCAGGTCATTTTGCTGCTGGCTGACATTGGCGCTGGTCTCCTCCGGAACAAAGGCAAGAATCACAATACCAATTACAAACAAAATGATCAGACTGAACACCGCAGTCGAGGATTTCCCGGTCAGCTGGGCTGTCACGGCAATGAGCAGCGGCCCCATAATTGAGGCGAATTTTCCGAAAATGTTGTAAAAACCGAAGAATTCATTAGCGTGGCGCTTTGGCACAAGCTTGGCGAAATAGGAACGGCTTAGGGCTTGAATACCGCCCTGCGAGGTGGCGACAAGCATAGCCAGTATCCAGAAATCAAGCGTTGTCTCCATAAAATAGGCATACACGCAGACGATCATATAAATGACGATCCCGACGTACAGCATGGTCTTCCCCGTGAAACGTTCTGCCAGTTTTCCATATACAATCGAAAACGGCGCGGCGACCACCTGGGTGACAAATAGGATGATCAGAAGGCTTGAGGAACCGATCCCTAAATCTGATCCATAGGATGTCGACATCGTAATAATCGTGCCGACTCCGTCGATATAAAAGAAATAAGCGAGCAAGAAGAGGAAAAGTGCCCGGTATTGCCTGATCCGTTTCATCGTTTGGCCGAGCCGCTTAAAGCTGTTGATGACAATATGAGGTTCTTTTTTGATGTAATAGCGTTGATGGACATGTTTAATCATTGGGATGGTGAACAGCCCCCACCAGGCAGCCGTTATGAAGAAGGACAGCTGGCTTGCGGCCGATACAGACACTGGAATCGTCTCTGCTTGTGCGAGCAGGATGACAGCAATACTGATGATAAATGGAATCGTGCTTCCGATGTATCCTAAGCCAAATCCCCGTGCCGAGACGAGATTCATCCGCTTCTCAGGCGTGACGTCCACGAGAAAGGCATCATAAAACACATTGGCGCCGGAAAAACCGATAGCCGATATCGTATAAAACAGCAACAATAGCAGCCAATGTTCACTAGGGATAAAGGCGAGCATCGCGGTGCTGGCGACACCGGCTGACACAAAGAAACCGAAGAACTTTTTCTTGCACCCTTCATAGTCGGCGATTGTGCCTAAAATAGGGCCGAGCATCGCAAGAATAAACGTTGAAATCGCAATGGTATAGCCCAGATAGGCAGTCGATTGAGCGGCGCTGACACCGCTTTCCGCAGCTGCTGATTTATAAAATAACGGAAATACCGCGGTGGTCACGACAATTGAGTAAGCAGAATTTGCCCAGTCATATAACACCCAGCTGTTTTCTTGTTTCGTAAAACGTTTCATCATCAGAGCCCCTCTCCGGTAACGATACTTCTATTGTACGAGAAATAGGCCTGAAAAGAATGGAATGCACGTCAATTTTTACAAAATATTTATGTTTTTTCGCTTTAAATCATACTTTTGATTTATTGCTGGGGTTAGGTGTATCTGGTACCATTTAACTATATTTCGTGGTATTTTCCAGAAGGGATTCAGCAGAGAGGAGACAGAGCATGAGGCGAATAGGCTTGTGTATAAGCCTGCTGGTCACAGTTCTTGTGATGAGCGCATGCGAAAGTGAAGGTGAGGCTCAGATGTTCGCAGACTGTGATCAAAAGACAGTAAAACAAACCGCAGCCAAACCGATGAGCAGTAAGAAAAAGCAGGATTTCCAAGCCCTCGCAAGCGACAGGCAGCTGGCCATTGTGTTCAGTTCCATGATACAAGTGAGCGAAGCATTTGATTATGGAATCGGCAATCCAGAATACTTCGTGCGAAGCAGCATGACTGAAGAAGAAGCAGACATTGCGAAGGAGAATCTCGAATCGATTAAGCTTGAGAACAAATCGCTCAAAAAACAAAACAGCGAGGCGGTCGCCTTGCTTCAAAAAACGCGTAATCAAGACATGAGCCGCATCGAAATTCAGCAGCTGACAGAAAATAGAGCCGCTTTTTTTGAGACCGCAGACAATATGATCAAACTCATCGGCCAAGTCACACCGAAAAACGCGAAGAAGACAAGACAGCAGCTGGATCAGCTGAAAAAACAATATACACAATACAGCGCCGAAAGCGTCAAAATCATGAACAGCATTGTCAAAAAGCAGAAAGCTGACAAGGCATCATTTGAACGCCATCTGGAGGCGCTGCTTCAAAAACAGCCCGGACAGCAGGTACGGAGTGAATTGTACTGACCAGCTTCCGTCTTTCCCTGATGATATTGACCTAGTACAAAAAGAATGTACAATCAAGATATAGTCTGTTCTTAGTTGATTGGAGGGACATGTCATGAAAATTGCGAAGGTGATCAACAATAATGTGATCAGCGTGGTCAATGAACAAGGGAAAGAATTGGTCGTCATGGGCAGGGGGCTCGCGTTTCAGAAAAAGTCCGGCGATGATGTCGATGAAGCCCGCATTGAGAAAGTGTTCACGCTCGATAACAAGGATGTATCAGAAAAGTTCAAAACCCTTTTGTATGATATACCGATCGAGTGTATGGAAGTATCCGAAGAGATTATCAGCTACGCAAAATTACAGCTCGGCAAAAAGCTCAACGACAGCATCTATGTGTCGCTGACCGACCATATTAACTTTGCCATCCAGCGCAACCAGAAAGGGCTTGATATCAAAAACGCCTTGCTGTGGGAAACAAAACGGCTGTACAAAGACGAATTTGCGATCGGCAAAGAAGCGTTGATTATGGTAAAAAACAAGACTGGTGTGTCTCTGCCAGAGGATGAAGCAGGCTTTATTGCTCTGCATATTGTAAATGCCGAGCTGAATGAAGAGATGCCCAATATTATCAACATTACAAAAGTCATGCAAGAGATTTTGAGTATTGTAAAATACCATTTTAAGATTGAATTCAACGAAGAATCGCTTCACTATTATCGGTTCGTCACCCACTTAAAGTTTTTCGCGCAGCGTCTTTTTAACGGCACTCACATGGAAAGCCAGGACGATTTTTTGCTGGATACAGTGAAAGAAAAGTATCATCGCGCGTATGAATGCACGAAGAAAATCCAAACCTACATTGAGCGGGAGTATGAACACAAGCTCACAAGTGACGAGCTGCTGTATTTAACCATTCACATAGAAAGGGTAGTTAAACAAGCATAATGAGAGCGCTGACATTTTTGTTTCCTTGTATTCATTTTTTCTTACATTCACATATGAAAATGCTAGGATTGTTACTGATAAAGCAGGCAAAACCTAAATTACAATGAGTGCGGATCATCTCTGTCTGTGCTGATGGTAATTTAGGTTTTTATTTTTTTCAGGGGGAAGATGATGATAGTTACAGGATTCAAGTAAGTAAGATTCGGTATTATCATTATTTTGACCGATGTTCCCTTTTAAAAGAATCATGTAAGATCAACATAGAAAACGCTTTCGATGAAAGGGGAATGCCAATATGCCTTATCTGAAACGAGTGTTGCTGCTTCTTGTCACTGGATTGTTTATGAGTTTGTTTGCAGTCACTTCTACTGCCTCGGCTCAAACAGGTGGATCGTTTTTTGACCCTTTTAACGGCTATAACTCCGGTTTTTGGCAAAAAGCAGATGGTTATTCGAATGGAAATATGTTCAACTGCACTTGGCGGGCTAATAACGTATCAATGACGTCATTGGGTGAAATGCGTTTAGCGCTAACAAGCCCAGCTTATAACAAGTTTGACTGCGGGGAAAACCGTTCTGTTAAAACATATGGCTATGGACTTTATGAAGTCAGAATGAAACCAGCTAAAAACACAGGGATCGTTTCATCGTTCTTCACTTACACAGGTCCAACAGATGGAACTCCTTGGGATGAGATTGATATCGAATTTTTAGGAAAAGACACAACGAAGGTTCAATTTAACTATTATACAAATGGTGCAGGAAACCATGAGAAGATTGTTGATCTCGGGTTTGATGCAGCCAATGCCTATCATACGTATGCATTCGATTGGCAGCCAAACTCTATTAAATGGTATGTCGACGGGCAATTAAAACATACTGCAACAAACCAAATTCCGACAACACCTGGAAAGATCATGATGAACTTGTGGAATGGCACGGGTGTCGATGAATGGCTTGGCTCCTACAATGGTGTAAATCCGCTATACGCTCATTATGACTGGGTGCGCTATACAAAAAAATAATGCCAAATGTGAAAGAGCCTGCTGCAATATAGCAGGCTCTTATGATTGTAATGAGGAGTTGTTGGCATGAATCTTCTATTCACTCATAATATCCTATTTGATCTTCTCCCCTCTGTACTCAATGCTACGATCAAGCTCATACATTTAGAAAGAAATAATCCCAATCAAAAGTGCGGCAATCGTCATCACAATCGTTGTTCCTACGGCCCATTTAATAGTGAATTTTTGATGGTCGCCAAAGCTGACGCCTGCCATTCCTACCAATAGATAGGTGGAAGGCACAAGCGGGCTGAGCAGATGCACGGGCTGCCCCAGCAAGGAGGCCCTTCCGATTTCAGCGGCGTCTATTCCGTAAGCGGAAGCGGCTTCGGCGATGATGGGAAGGACACCGAAGTAAAAGGCGTCATTCGACATGAAAAAGGTGAAGGGCATGCTGACGATCGCAGTGATCAACGGCAGGTGCGGGCCCAGGGCATCAGGGATGAGTGAAACGAGAGAATGCGCCATGGCATCCACCATTTTTGTGCCGGAGAGAATGCCTGTGAATATGCCCGCAGCAAACACCATTGAGACAACGTTTAACGCATTACCCGCATGCGCCGAGATTCGTTTCTGCTGCTCTTTGACATTTGGATAGTTGACCATCAAGGCAACGGCGAACGCAGTCATAAAAAGAACAGGGAGCGGCAGCAGGCTGGTGATCAGTGCGGCCATCAGAGCGACAGTCAGCAGCAGGTTAAACCATTGAAGAGCGGGACGCTTGAGCGGTGCGGCCTCCGGATCGGAAGACGGTGCGTGATCAATCGAAATGACGCCGAGCCGCTTCCGCTCTTTCTTTCCGAGGATATAAGCAACGGCGATCACCCAGAGAATGCCGGCGATCATAGCGGGAATCAGGGGCGTGAAGACCTCTGACGTGTCCAATTTTAAGGAAGCCAAAACCCTCGCAGTCGGCCCGCCCCACGGGATAATATTCATAACCCCCGAACCGAGCATCGCTATTCCCGCTAACACCAAACGGTTCATGCCGAGCCGTTTGTAGAGAGGCAGCATCGCTGCAATGGTAATCATATAGGTTGTTGTCCCATCTCCGTCCAGCGAAATGGTCATGGTCAGAACCGCTGTGCCTACGGCGATTTTTAACGGATCTCCTTTGACAAACGATAAGATTTTGGCAATGAGAGGATCAAACAGGCCTGAGTCAATCATAATGCCGAAATACAGGATGGCGAATAACAGCATGATACCGGTAGGGGCGAGGTCTGTAACGCCCTGAATCATCATCTCGCCGAGATCTTTGCCAAATCCGCTGATCAGGGCGAACACAATAGGAACGACAATCAAGGCAATAAGAGCGGAAAGCCGGTTAGACATAATAAGGTACATAAAGACAATCATCATCACAAAACCGAGTATGGCAAGCATGATATGACCTCCCCTATTCAACAGCTTTTTTTGGTAAGCGCTTCCATCCTTTCTTTCTGTGAAGAAGGCTTATTTCAAATGTGTATGACCGCATATTTATATGTAGACCAAAAATCCTAATGAGCGGATTAGCAGTTTATATGAAGAACGCCACGGGTAAATGTGCTGTAGAATGTTTCGTTTTAAAAAGGGGGAGCAGACATGAGTGATGACCAAAACAAACGTGTAAATGAACACTCAAAGGACGAGCAGCTTGAGCAGTACAGGACCGATAACAGCGGGAAGAAAATGACGACAAACCAAGGCTTGCGAGTGTCAGAGGATGAGCATTCGTTAAAAGCCGGGGTTCGCGGTCCGACGCTGATGGAGGATTTTCACTTTCGGGAGAAAATGACGCACTTTGACCATGAGAGGATTCCGGAGCGCGTTGTGCATGCGCGCGGGTATGGCGTGCATGGCTTTTTTCAGGTTTACGAACCAATGACGGAATATACACGGGCCAAATTTCTTCAGGACCCTTCGGTGAAGACATCGGTATTTGTCCGTTTTTCTACGGTCGCGGGTTCTAAAGGCTCCGCAGACACGGTGCGGGATGCCAGAGGCTTTGCGACAAAATTTTATACTGAAGAAGGAAACTATGACCTTGTGGGAAATAACATTCCGGTGTTTTTCATTCAGGATGCGATCAAATTTCCGGATTTGGTTCATGCGTTTAAGCCTGAGCCACACAATGAAATGCCTCAGGCCGCGACTGCTCATGATACGTTTTGGGATTTTGTCGCCAATAACCCTGAGTCTGCCCACATGGTGATGTGGACGATGTCTGACAGAGGCATCCCCCGCAGCTACAGAATGATGGAGGGCTTCGGCGTGCACACGTTCCGTTTTGTCAATGAACAAGGAAAGGCACGTTTCGTGAAATTTCACTGGAAGCCGGTGCTCGGCGTGCATTCTCTCGTATGGGATGAAGCGCAGAAAATTGCCGGGAAAGATCCGGATTTCCACCGCCGTGACCTGTGGGAAACAATTGAAAACGGCGGCAAGGTTGAATACGAGCTCGGCGTGCAGATGATTGATGAGGAAGATGAATTCAAGTTTGATTTTGATATTCTTGATCCGACTAAGCTGTGGCCGGAAGAGCTTGTGCCGGTGAAGATCATTGGGAAAATGACGCTGAACCGCAACCAGGATAATGTGTTTGCGGAAACAGAACAAGTCGCATTCCACCCGGGAAATGTCGTGCCGGGCATCGACTTTACAAATGACCCGCTCCTGCAGGGACGGCTTTTCTCTTATACAGACACACAGCTCATCCGTCTTGGCGGCCCGAACTTCCATGAGCTTCCGATTAACCGGCCTGTATGTCCATTCCATAACAATCAATACGACGGCTATCACCGGATGACGATCAATAAGGGACCTGTCGCTTATCATAAAAACTCTCTGCAAAACAATGATCCGTCGCCAGCGACAGCTGAAGAAGGCGGCTACGTCCACTATCAGGAAAAAGTCGAGGGCAAAAAAATCCGCCAGCGAAGCGACAGCTTCAACGATTATTACTCACAGGCGAAGCTTTTCTGGAACAGCATGTCTCCTGTGGAGAAACAGCATATCATTTCTGCTTTCTGCTTCGAGGTCGGGAAGGTCAAAAGCAAAGACGTACAGCGGCAGGTCGTTGATGTCTTCAGCAATGTCGATACAGATTTAGCAGAAGAAATCGCCAAAGGAGTAGGAGTGGCGGCGCCCGCGAAGCGTAAAGCATCTAAAGAAATTCTTACTTCGCCTGCGTTAAGCCAAGCCCGTACAGTGAAAACCGCGTCAACAAGAAAAGTCGCTGTACTCGCCGGAAACGGATTTCATGAAAAAGAGCTGCAAACAGTGCTGGAAGCCTTAAAGCAAGAAGGAATCACAGTAGATATCATCAGTCAAAATCTGGGGTATATGACAAGCGGCAGCGGACAGCAGCTTGAGGCCAGCGGCACGTTCCTGACGGTTGATTCTGTTCTGTATGATGCCGTCTATGCCGCAGGAGGGCTGGAGTTAAAAGACAACAAACAAGCGATGGCGTTTATCAGAGAAGCTTACAATCACTACAAGGCGATCGGTGCGGCAAATGAAGGAATTGACCTTCTTCAATCCTCTGTCGGGACAACAGAGGGACCAGGCATCGTAACGGCTAAAGAAGAACCTGACTACACCGCATTCAGCAAGGCATTTATCGATGCGGTTGCCGCTCATCGCCATTGGGATAGACGAATTTGATCGGCTCCTGTATCTTTAAGGAAGATACTTTTCATAAGGAGCATGACAAATGAACGAAAAACAGCTCGCTGAAGCTTACGAACGCGATGAAAATATGATGATTTTGGTGTTTGCCCAATGGTGCGTGAACCATGATCTTGATCCGATGGAGCTGTACGCCAAAGCGTATCCGCAGCAAAAGCTGAATGAAAGCTTGAAAAAAACCATGGACGATCTTGTCGTGCCAAAACACGAAGCAGAGCACATTCCGGACCAGACTGTCATTGCGGTATTAGAGATGTTCGGAAATACAGATTTGGCACAGGCCGTTCATGAAGCGATTTCTGGGCGCAAACAGTAAAAAAAGAGACATCCTGTGTCTCTTTTTTTATTGGAAAAATCATGCTGTTAGACCTAGAAACTTCTTTCGATTTAATCAGTCTATAAAAGTGTGTATTGCTTAAATAAGGGAATGATAAACAACGACATCAAAGGAGGAGATTGTATGAAATGGAATAACATGCTGAAAGCCGCGGGCATTGCAGTCTTGCTTTTTTCTGTATTTGCATATGCGGCCCCATCTTTAAAAGCAGTTCAAGCGAAAACACCGACTGTCAGCACCCATACGTACAAAAAGATCAAGGAGTTAACGTATCCACAAGTGCATCACGTCGGGAATGCCGCGTTTGAAAAGAAAATCAATCAAGAGCTGAAAGCCTACATTGAACAATCGTATCAGGAATACCTGAAAAACAAAAAAGCAGGCGAACAGCAGGGCTTTAAAACGGAATATCAAACATCCTTCAGCGTCAAATACAATGCGGCAGGCAAGCTCAGCATTCAAACACTCAATTATATCTATTCAGGGGGCGCCCACGGTCTAACGTCTGTCCAGTCCTTCAACTATGACTTGAAAGCACAAAAGCGGGTGACGCTGGATCAGATTCTGAACACCAAAACAAAAGTCAGCAAAACGAGAGATTATCTATATAGCTATATCAAAAAACACGATGAGCTGTTTTTCCCTGATGTTAAGAAAGAGGATATAACCCTAAACAAAGACACAATGTTTTACTTTACGGCAAACGGGATCGCCATCGTCTTCGGCCAGTATGACTTGGGGCCTTATGCAGCGGGAATCCGGAATGTGCAGGTGCCAGCCTCTATTTATCAATAATGAAAAGAGCCATATCCGAAAAGGGATATGGCTCAATGTTTCTACCACACAAACAGGCCGACAATCGCAGCACTTAATAAAGATACCGCAATTCCGCTGACGAGGAGCTTCCACACGTTTCTCCCGATGACCGTTGACTTTTCTCCGTCAAGGATCGAATTGTACGTGCCGTAAATCATGCCGACCGTACTGAAGTTTGCAAAGGACGTCAGGAATGTCGTCGCCACCGCAACGGTGTGAGGCGGAAGGGATTTGAGATTGTTTTTCAAGTCAAGCATCGCAACAAACTCGTTCGTTGCTAATTTCATGCCCATCAGCTGAGCAACATACATCGCGTCGTGCACTGGCAGTCCAAGCAGGAATGCGAACGGACTGAACAGATAAGCAAAAATCGTCTGGATGGTCAGGCCGTGTACGAAAACGCCAAGAATGCCATTAACTGCT
>NZ_JAVAXX010000153.1:0-15400 GCF_042709275.1 Bacillus sp. LR_5
CTTAAAAACCATGTCAGGAAATCTTACATGAAAATGTTTTATCATTCTTTTTTCTCTATAATGAAGAAATATAATAATTGCTTTTTATTCTGAAAGATACGGAGGAATGAGACATGCAAATGGGCGATACAGTTTTTATGTTCTTTTGCGCTTTACTCGTGTGGCTGATGACCCCGGGATTAGCGTTATTTTATGGAGGAATGGTAAAGAGCAAAAATGTGCTGAGCACTGCCATGCACAGTTTCTCTTCCATTGCCATCGTTTCCATCGTTTGGGTGCTGTTCGGATATACACTTGCCTTCGCACCAGGCAATTCAATCATCGGCGGGCTGGAGTGGGCAGGCCTCAAAGGGGTCGGATTTGATCCAGGAGATTACAGCGATACCATCCCCCACTCGTTATTTATGATGTTCCAAATGACGTTCGCCGTTCTGACTACAGCGATTATTTCCGGGGCTTTCGCAGAGCGGATGCGATTCGGCGCTTTTCTTTTATTCTCGGTTTTATGGGCCTCTTTGGTTTACACACCCGTAGCGCACTGGGTATGGGGCGGCGGCTGGATCGGCCAGCTTGGAGCGCTCGATTTCGCTGGCGGCAATGTTGTTCATATTTCCTCCGGGGTGGCAGGACTTGTTCTTGCCATTGTGCTCGGCAAACGGAAAGACGGTACAGCGTCTTCTCCGCATAACCTCATTTACACCTTCTTAGGAGGAGCTTTGATTTGGTTCGGCTGGTTCGGCTTTAACGTCGGCAGCGCATTGACCTTAGATGGTGTGGCCATGTACGCCTTCATCAACACAAACACCGCGGCTGCAGCCGGGATCGCCGGCTGGATCTTAGTAGAATGGATCATTAACAAAAAACCGACAATGCTCGGAGCGGTATCTGGTGCAATCGCCGGGCTTGTCGCCATTACGCCGGCTGCCGGATTTGTCACACCGTTCGCTTCTATTATTATCGGCATCATCGGCGGGGCAGTTTGTTTCTGGGGCGTATTCTCGCTTAAAAAGAAATTCGGATACGACGACGCGCTTGACGCCTTTGGCCTGCACGGGATCGGCGGCACATGGGGCGGAATCGCAACAGGATTATTCGCAACAACCTCTGTTAACTCAGCGGGCGCAGATGGGTTATTTTACGGTGATGCAAGCTTAATCTGGAAACAAATCGTCGCCATCGCCGCCACTTATGTTTTTGTATTTGTTGTCACTTTCGTTATTATTAAAATTGTAAGCCTCTTCCTTCCCCTTCGCGCAACCGAAGAAGAAGAGTCACTTGGGCTTGACTTAACGATGCACGGGGAAAAAGCATATCAAGATTCTATGTGAGGAGTGACGCTATGAGCGGTCAAATGTTCAAGGTAGAAATTGTAACGCGTCCGGCAAATTTTGAAAAGCTGAAGCAGGAACTCGGAAAAATCGGAGTGACCTCTCTGACTTTCTCCAATGTACACGGCTGCGGCCTTCAAAAAGCACATACGGAGCTCTATCGAGGGGTAAAAATAGAAAGCAATGTATACGAACGTTTAAAAATAGAAATTGTGGTCAGCAAGGTTCCTGTTGATCAAGTGACTGAGACCGCTAAAAGGGTGCTGAAAACGGGATCACCTGGTGACGGTAAAATATTTGTCTATGAAATCAGCAATACGATCAACATCCGCACAGGCGAAGAAGGACCTGAAGCACTTTAATATCGGTACGAGATTCGGACACTCCGGATCTCTTTTTTTGTGCACAGAATCCCCCCCAGAAACCGCGATTCCTCTTCGAATTCTCTTCAAGCGCCGTTATTTCAGACAATCTCTATTTTTATTTGAAACTTTTCATGAGTAAGATTAGTCTACTAAATATAAAAATGTAAAAGGTGATTATTTGAACTACGAAATTTTTAAAGCAATCCATGGACTATCTCATCACAATTCAGTTCTCGATTCCATTATGGTCTTCATCACGGAATATGCCATTGTCGCCTATGCCCTTATCCTATTGGCAATCTGGCTGTTTGGGAACACACAAAGCAGAAAACATGTGCTATACGCAGGCATCACAGGAATTGCAGGCCTTGTGATCAACTATTTGATTACGCTTGTTTATTTCGAACCGCGCCCGTTCGTTGCGCATACAGTGCATACACTGATTCCGCATGCTGCGGATGCTTCATTTCCAAGTGACCACACGACAGGTGCATTAGCGATTTCTATTGCGATGCTTTTCAGAAACCGCAAAATCGGCTGGCCGCTTGTCATTTTTGGGCTTTTGACAGGATTTTCGAGAATTTGGGTGGGACATCACTATCCGGTAGATGTATTGGGCAGCCTCGTTGTCGCCATCATTATCGGGTTCCTTTTCTTTAGATTTTCAGATCTGCTTCGCCCGTTCGTCGATTTGATCGTGAGGATCTATGAAGCCATTATCAATAAACTGACGAAAAAACCAACCGATCAAAATTTCTAAGAAAGACAAAAGCCGGCGTCTGAAATCAAGACAGCCGGCTTTAATATTTCTCATACATCTCTTGTTTTCTTCGCTTCGCCAACACATATAAACCATAAAACAATCCAATACCAACAGCATCGATGAGCACATCCCGGATACAACCATTCCTGCTGAAGAAGAGCTGAAGAACTTCTGTGAAAAAAGCAAATGCGAACGAGCCGGCTGCAGCTGATCTTATGCTGCCCCGCTGTTTCCACAGCAAATATGTCAGCACAAAGAAGGAAAACGCGTGCCCGATTTTTTGAATAAACGCTTCAGGTACAGTAAGCTCAGTAAAATCCATAACTAAAAATTGAGACAGATCAGGGTGCGGCTGAAAATGAAAAGCCACCGTTTGCGATACGACCATGCCGCTGAAGCTTTCCGTACAGACAGAAAGCAGGATAAAAAAGATCCAGCCTGCGAGCAATAGGCGGTTCATGACATAACCTCCTTTATAACGTACGTGCCTACATGTAACTACATAGACGGTAAAACAAAGCAAAAAGTAACAGAAAAAAACGCCCATCACAAGGATAGACGTTTTCTTCATTAAGACTGTTCAGTGTCTTCTGTTGTGCTGCTTTCTTTGGAACCAGATTTGTCAGTTGAATCATCCTTTTTCTCACCGGATTTTTCTTCTGTTCCTTTTTCAGTTGATCCGTCCTTTTTCTCGGAAGATTGCTGAATGGATTCTTCTGTTTCTTGGGTGGCAGCTTTTTCTTCAGCAGCTGCTGCTTTTTCAATAGAAGAAACTGGTTTGTCCATAAAGTTTAACGGATTCATTGCGACCCCATCTTTACGGATTTCAAAGTGCACGTGGTTTCCGCTATCTTCACTGTAAAGGTTCTTGCCAGATTTTCCGATCACTTGATTTTGTTTTACTTTGTCACCTTGCTCAACGCTTACTTCGGAAAGAGATTGATACACAGTCGATAAACCGTCGGCATGTTCTACTTCCACAACATATCCCAGCACTGGATCTTTTTCAGCTTTAACAACCGTACCGCTCAGAGAAGCAGAGACATCGAAATCTTTTCCGTCTTTCTCAGCTAAGTCAATTCCTTTGCTTAGGCTGTACGTGTTATTATAGGTAACGAGTGCTGCTTCTTTCTCTTCTTTTGCGGCATCGGTTTCATAGAACTTTTTCACAACAGAAACGTTTTCAGAATCAACAACCGGCATTGCGACATTTTCCATTGACTTTCCTACTTCAACTGCATCGTCGTTGTTGTCATATGCGGAGTTTCCGCCGTTATCAGCCAACTGATCCTTCACCTCATCATTTGATACTGATTGATACCAAAGGACAGCTGTTAAAATGACGGCCGCACTGACTAAGTAAATTGCAGGGAACACCCAGCGTTTACGAAAAAACTGCTGAAGTTTTTTGACTTGAGAAGTTTTCTTTTCTTCCTCTCTCATTGTTTCATCACCTCAGCAACATTCTGAACACTTTTCTGAAAATATATACAACCTATCCAAAAAAACTTTTTTAGATGTAGTTTGCACAGACTGAACGAAAATATGTATTTTTTTGAGAGGAGTGCCAAAAACATATGAACATGACATTGCGTCTTGCTGAACATAAAGACTTGGAGGCTGTTGTGGCGATTTATAATTCAACGATTGCTTCTCGAATGGTAACAGCCGATACCGAACCGGTAACTCCTGAAGACCGGATGGAATGGTTTTTGGGACATACAGAGTCACGCCCGCTCTATGTGGCCGAGGACGAAAACGGAAACGTCGCTGCCTGGATCAGCTTTGAAACATTTTATGGAAGGCCAGCCTATAATAAAACAGCGGAGGTCAGCATATACATTGACGAAGCATGCCGCGGCAAAGGTGTTGGATCATATTTGCTTCAAGAAGCGCTCCGCATTGCCCCGAATCTTGGCATCCGCTCACTTATGGCCTTCATTTTCGGGCATAATAAACCAAGCCTGAAGCTGTTTGAAAAGCACGGGTTTGCAGAATGGGGATTATTCCCCGGCATCGCCGAAATGGACGGGAAAAGATACGATTTAAAAATTTTAGGGAGAGAGCTTTCATGATTAGTCTGGATAAAGATGAAAACGAAATTGAACATCATAATGAAGAAAATAGCCTCGCTGAACAGGAGACTGCACCTGTTGAACAGGAGACCCGCCAGCTGAGCGCCTCCGCTGTCAAGTCGCTATCCGACATTGCCAAGTGGGGAAAAATTTCTGGCATCTTGTTAATCATTATGGGGTCGCTTGTCACTCTTTCTGTTTTGATGACAGTGATTGGCGCCATTCCGGGCGTACTGCTCATTATATCAGGCGTATTTTTGATGCGCTCAGCAAAAGCAGCCGCAGAAGCCGACGGAAATCTAGCCGGCAGCGCTGGCGAAAGCATGCTTGAAAATTACGGGACATTTATAAAAATGCAGCTGTTTTATGCAGCATCCAGTATCGTTACTGTCCTGATCGGGATCATTGTAGCCATTTTCGTGCTGGTGGTAATCGGCATTGCTGCTTTTGAGAACACGCCTTCGTATGAAGATCCGGATTCCTATTATTATGAGGATGATCCGGTGTTTGAATAATGATGAGACAGGACAGGGCATGAGTTCCATATAAACGGAACCATGCCTATTTTATTTGACTATTCAAAGCAGGCCGGCGTAAACACCAAATCCTGAAGCAAGCATACAATAGACATCTCTAGTAGAGGAAATCAACAAAGCAACGCTGTTACCCAGAAATGAATATCAAAAAAACGGATGAAGTCGGAATCAATCCGAAACCGCGCTTTTTATTTCGGGTGTCTGCATGCAAAAAAACACACCCGGATCGTCTGGAAAATCTCAACAATCCGGGTGCAGATCTTCTTTAATACATTTTTTTGCGTCTGTCTTCCTCAGTCAAAAATTCAACAAAACTCCGCATCGCAAAAGGCTCTTCCTTTATTTGTCGTGCGTAGGAGCTTTTCCGCTCTTCTGAAAGGATTTCGCTCTTTTTGATCCTGTTCAGCATATAGATGTGAACCGTTTTTTGGATTTGTTTATGCTGATAGCCTGCCTCTTTAAAAAATGCGAGCCCGAGCGCCGCCAAAAGGGCGAATATGCCTGCGCTGATCAGGGACTCCCTGTCAGCTGAAGCATGAAATAGAAAAGCAGCTAAATTAAAGAGAGAGAATGCAGCAAGCGGAATAGCAAGAAAACGGTAAATGACGGTTTTTTTCATGAAAGGCTGTACGGCCTTTTGAATTTTTTGCATTTCTGTTTTGATGAACCCCGGCATTTGTTCGACTCTGTAAAAGTTCATATAATCCTCCCCCTTTATTTCATGTTTCAAGCTTCACGAACGTTATCATATGTGTTTATTTTAACGCAGGTGCAAGCTGGTTTTAAAGAAATCTGCCCGTATTTTTCACGAAGAATCTGGATCGCCGCTCTTTATTCTTTTAAAATGTGAGTGTTATAATTTGTAATGGGAATCAGATCACTGTTATTCATGGAATACTAATGGCAATCTTCTTGATAAATATGAATGAGCGGGGTTACAAAGTGAGTATTTCTTCCATCCTTTTATCACTTTTTTTCATTTTAAATATTCTTTTGGCCATCATTGTCATCTTCAAAGAACGGCGCGATGCCAGTGCATCTTGGGCGTGGCTGCTTGTTCTTTTCTTTATTCCCGTTTTAGGCTTTATTTTATACTTATTATTCGGCCATAATCTCAGACGCAAGCATTTGTTTCAATGGGAAGACCGGAAAAAGATTGGAATTGAAAGGCTGCTGAAGCATCAGCTTGAAGATTTAGAAACCAAGCAATTTCAGTTTAACAACCGGGCAACCTTTGATAACAAAGATTTAATTTATATGCTGATTATGAATAACCATGCTGTGTTTACAGAGGATAATTCAGTTGACGTCATTACAGATGGACGGGATAAATTTCAGCGGCTGCTGAGTGACATTTCAAAGGCTAAGGATCATATCCATTTACAGTATTATATTTATAAAGGCGATGAATTAGGCAAAAAATTGCGGGACGCTCTCATCCAAAAGGCGAAAGAAGGTGTTCAGGTCAGAGTGCTTTATGATGAACTCGGGTCCAGAACGCTGAGAAAAAAGTTTTTTAAAGAGCTTCGCGAGGCTGGCGGGCATGTGGAGGTCTTTTTCCCGTCAAAGCTCAGGCCGATTAACCTGCGGCTGAATTACCGGAACCATCGAAAGCTTGTGATCATAGACGGTATGACCGGTTATGTCGGAGGCTTTAACGTCGGAGATGAGTATCTAGGGCTTAATCCGAAATTCGGTTATTGGCGGGATACGCATATCCGGCTGCAAGGAACGGCCGTACACGCCATCCAAACACGGTTCATCCTTGACTGGAACCAAGCTTCTCATCACCATACGCTGACATATATTCCAAATCACTTTCCTGATTACGGCCCAAAAGGCAACGTCGGGATGCAGATTGTCACAAGCGGCCCTGATTCGGAATGGGAACAAATTAAAAATGGCTACATCAAAATGATTTCGAACGCCAAGCGTTCCATTTTGATACAAACACCTTATTTTATCCCAGATGCAAGCCTGCTGGATGCTCTAAGGATCGCTTGCCTTTCGGGCATTGACGTTAACATTATGATTCCGAACAAGCCCGATCATGCCTTTGTATACTGGGCAACACTTTCGTATATCGGCGATCTGCTGAAAGCCGGAGCCACTGTCTATATTTACGATAACGGCTTTATTCACGCGAAAACCATCGTGGTGGATGACGAAATCGCTTCAGTCGGCACAGCGAACATTGATGTCCGAAGCTTCAGGCTGAATTTTGAGGTTAATGCATTTATTTACGATATCACCATTGCTAAAAAACTGGTTTCAACTTTTAAAGAAGATTTGCTAGTATCCAGAAAATTCACCTATGAGGAGTATCTGCAGCGCCCGTTGTGGATTCGAATAAAAGAATCCGTCTCGCGGCTGTTGTCGCCGATCTTATAAGATGCGCAAACCCCCGGCCTTTACGGCCGGGGGTTTTCCTGATGGTCACAGTAAATGATGATCGCCTCCCGCAAAAAAGCGGCAAGACCTTCTCCATATTGATTGATTGAATCGGTAAATCGCTCGTCAGTGATATACACTTCCCCGAGTCCTCTGAAAATGTCGAGTGTGCAATCGTAATGATATTGGCAAATATGATCGCGAAATGCCCCCACTGCGGCCTGAACTTCTGCATCATCGGGCCCATGCTTTATTCGTGCCGCAATTCGTCTGTAAATCGAATCAAATTCAGCCATGATCGTGCGCCAATCATCTGCCGAATATGCAGATGTCCTTTTCTCTGTTTCTTCTGCGATTTCCTTTCCATACAGCTTTCTGACTTCATCAGCGTATGTCTGCTGGTGCTCTTCAATGTCTTTCATGCTTAATCCGGCAAATAAATCTCTCTTATTCATCGTTTCCCCTCCATCAACGGACAAAAGCGTCCTGTCAATTGTTTGAATCATCTCATCCATTCTTTGTTTTTTCTTCATCAATATCTCCTTTTGCGACTGAAGTGCCGCTTTCCGGTCAAAATTCGGATGATCCAGCATCTCTTTAATCTCATCCAAACGAAACCCGATTTCCTTGAAAAATAAAATCTGCTGCAGTTTTTCCAGGTCTGCGTCACTGTACAAACGATACCCAGCATCAGTAAGCGCTGAAGGATTCAGAAGCTCAATATTGTCATAGTGATGAAGCGTCCGAATGCTAACACCTGATATCTCCGCCACTTGTTTAACTTGATATTTCATACATAACACCTCCTCTTTTTTATCGTAAACAATCACGCAACGTTAGGGTCAATCCCCAAAATGTTATTTTCTATACAAAACTTCTCACAAATAGTGTATAAAAGAAAAGTGAGTATTTTTTTGTAAAGGGGAGCCAGTATACATGAATCCTGAAACAATGAACAAAACCCTCATCAGCATTTCGAAATGGGGAAAAGCTACAGGCATTTTATTTATTATTATGGGCGCAATTACCGCGCTTTCAGGCGCGTTCATTTTTCTAATCGGTGCCGTGCCAGGCGTACTGCAAATTATTTCCGGTATCTTTTTGATGAGGTCAGCTAGGGAAGCAGGCCAAATGGCTGAACACAATAGCGGACAGTCTGAAGACTTAATGCTGGAGAATTACGCGAAATTCGTAAAGATGCAAGGGATTTATTTGATCGTAAGCATTGCTGTATCCATTCTTGCGATTATCGCCTTCTTCATCTTTTTAATGCTTGGGATTGCTGACGGCCTTTTCAGCGATACGTACAGCACTTATTAATGAGAAAAACCCGGAGCTGGCTCCGGGTTTTTTATTATTCCGCTTCGCTTACCACTGTGAAGCGTTCATTTTTGTGTTCGGGATGTTCAAGCTCATCCAACACGGCAATGGCATAATCTGCATAGCTGATATAGCTGTCGCCTTTTGCATTTACGATGACATTGTCTTTTCCTTTTTGGTAAGAGCCAGTCCGTTTTCCTGCTGGATCAAAAAATGCCGCAGGACTGAGGAACGTCCAGGAAATGGAGTCTGTCTGCTGCAAATCTTTCAGGTTCTCTCCTTGATTTGATGCAGTTGGCAAATATTCTTTCGGAAATTCCGGCGTATCCATTAAACGGGTTGTTTTGGCTTCATCAACAAACAGGCTTCCCGCTCCGCCAACAACAAGCAATCTTGTGTGCTTCGCGTCCTTTAAGATGCTGATGAGTGCTCTTCCTGCTTCAACATGAAGATGTTCTTGGCCGGGTGCTGCTCCAAAAGCGTTTACGACCGCGTCGAAAGGCTTGATGTCTTCCGCAGTCAGTTCAAACACATCTTTCTCCAAAACCGCTACGTCCTGCTCCTGCACTTTTGAAGCGTTTCTGACGATGGCTGTCACTTCATGGCCTCTTGTTTTCGCTTCTTTCAAAATCTCGTTTCCCGCTTTCCCGCTTGCGCCGATAATACCAATTTTCATTTTTCATTTCCTCCTTATTTGTAACAATTTTAGTTACATGTTAGTGGTGAGAAGTCATCCCTTTTGATTAAAAGAGATGATTCATAACATCTTTTAATGACTTGCTTGCCAGTTCATTTTCCATCGCTCTTTGCACACTTTCAAACGTTTCATCCAGAGCGTTCTGAATTTTTTTCCCTACCGGACATTTCGGATTCGGGTTTTCATGAACCGCAAAGAGTTCTTCTTGCTTTTGGACAGCCCGGTACACTTCTAAAAGAGAAATATCAGCAGGATCTTTTTTGAGGCTTGCACCCGGCACCCCTGCGCGTGATGTGAGAATATCAGCTTTTTTCAGCAGGCTGATCATTCTTCGCACGACTACTGGATTCGTGTTGACACTGTCTGCAATGATTTCTGAAGATGTTTTTTCATCCATCGAGATGAGGGATAAAATATGAATGGCAACAGCAAGACGGCTGTTAATCATGTTTTTTCACCACCGTTGTAACTATAATAGTTACATTTGATTCGTTTGTCAACATCTAATATACACTAAATACATGGGTTTTGTGCACCGTTTTTAGTCAATAGAACGGCCGGATGCACTCCGGCCGCGTCTTATCAGAATAAGAAATATCTTTGTCCAAGGGGGACATAATCGACAGGCTGGCAAGACAATTCCTCCCCGTCAGCAAAGACCTGATAGGTTTTTGGATCAATCTCAATCTTCGGCAAAGCCGAGTTCAGCTTCATATCCAGCTTGCTCAGCTTTCTGATATTTTTGACTGGAGAAATCCTTTTTTCCAGCCCTAAGCTTTCCGCCACACCACGCTCTATGCTTGCCTGAGACATAAATGTAATCGAGGTTGAACGGTTGGCTTTTCCGTAAGACGCATACATTTGGCGCATGAAAACCGGTTCAGGAGTCGGGATGGACGCGTTCGGATCTCCCATTTGCGCACGTGCAATCATGCCGCCCTTTAAGACCAGTTCCGGTTTTACGCCGAAAAATACCGGGTCCCACAGAACGAGATCAGCAAGCTTCCCTTTTTCCACCGAGCCGACTTCATGGCTGAGCCCGTGCGTAATTGCCGGATTAATCGTGTATTTGGCAATGTACCTTTTTGCGCGCACATTGTCATTACCGTTTTCACCGGCAAGAGCGCCGCGCTGTTTTTTCATTTTATCGGCTACCTGCCATGTTCGGATGATCACTTCACCGACCCGCCCCATCGCTTGGGAATCCGATGATGTCATGCTGATCGCACCGATATCATGGAGAATATCCTCCGCGGCAATCGTCGCAGCCCTGATTCTGGAATGGCTGAACGCCACATCTTCAGGCACTTTCGCATCTAAATGGTGGCAGACCATCATCATGTCAAGATGCTCATCCATCGTATTAACGGTATAAGGAATGGTTGGCGTTGTAGATGACGGCAGAATGTTCGCGTAAGAAGCGAGCTTCATAATATCCGGGGCATGGCCGCCGCCTGCACCTTCAATGTGATAAGTATGAATGACCCGGTCCCCGATCGCGTCGAGCGTGTTTTCCAAAAAGCCCGCTTCGTTAAGCGTATCGGTATGGATGGCAACTTGAATATCAGCCTCGTCCACGACTTCCATACACGTTTTAATGGCGCTTGGCGTCGTGCCCCAGTCTTCATGAAGCTTAAGGCCGATGGCGCCTGCTTCCACCTGCTCGATCAGCGGCGCTTTATCGGATGCATTCCCTTTTCCTAAGAAGCCGACATTGATCGGAAACTCCTCGGCCGCTTCCAGCATCCTTGCCATATACCACGCGCCGGATGTACATGTTGTCGCTTTGCTGCCTGTTGCGGGTCCTGTTCCGCCTCCCAAAAGGGTTGTCACACCTGAAGAAAGCGCAACTTCCATCTGCTGAGGACAAATAAAATGAATGTGCGTGTCCACTCCCCCGGCTGTTAAAATTTTGCCTTCACCGGAAATCACCTCTGTCCCCGCTCCGATGACCATGTGCGGATCGACTCCATCCATGATATCAGGATTTCCGCTTTTTCCGACACCGACAATCCGGCCGTCTTTCACACCGACATCCGCTTTGACAATGCCTGTGTAATCCAATAGCACGACGTTGGTGATAACCAAATCCAAAGCGCCGTCCTTCCCTGTGATTCTGCCGTTTTGGCCCATGCCGTCGCGGATTGTTTTTCCGCCGCCAAAGATCATTTCTTCACCGTATACTGTGAAATCCTTTTCGACTTCGATCCATAAATCCGTGTCGCCCAATCTGATTTTATCGCCCGTTGTCGGGCCAAACAGTTCCGCATATTCCTCCCGTGACATTTTCATCGGATTACACCCTCCATCCAGCCGGCTTGTTTTAAGTTGGCCAACGTTTTTTCTTTGCCGCGTTCATCGATAAACGTGTCGGCCATTCCGTTCAGCCCTTTAATTGTCTTGCGTCCTCTGATTTCCACTAGTGAGACCGTTTTCTGCTCTCCCTGCTCAAAACGGACCGACGTGCCTGATGGAACATCAAGACGCATGCCGATCGCCAGCTCACGGTCAAATAATAAAGCCCCGTTGGCCTCCGCAAAATGAAAATGCGAACCGACTTGAATGGAGCGTGATCCGGTGTTTTTTACCGTTACCTCCCGTATCTCACGGCCTTCATTAATCGTAATGGTTCCCTCAGCAATTTGAAATGCTCCCGGCTTCATGACTTCACCTCCGCAGAAATTGGCTGATGTACCGTAACAAGCTTTACTCCATCCGGAAATGTGGCCTCCACCTGAATGCTGTCCAGCATCTCAGGCACACCTTCCATCACATCTTTTTCCGTTAATACATGGCGGCCGGCTTCCATCAGCTCTGCTACTCCCTTCCCATCACGTGCGCCTTCCATAATAAAGCAGGTGATATAAGCAGCAGCCTCAGGATAGTTCAGCAGAACGCCCCGCGCCTTTCGCTGTTTGGCTAATTCCCCCGCTGCAAAAATGAGCAATTTTTCTTGTTCAACCGGTGTCAGTTTCATCTGTAATCCTCCTTCTTTTGTCTTATAAAGCGGATGCGGTTACTACGAATTTGTGGAGCATGCAGGCGGGACATCACCTCCCTTTCTTCGAGAATGGGGGTCATACGGTAGGGTGCCTTTCAAAGCGGCATGCCGTTTCTTTAGGCCTTCCCATGGTAACAGCCGTTCCCCTGTCGATCACAGAAAGATAGTCAGCACAGATTAACGCGTTTTCCAGACTGCGCCCGACTAAGATAACAGAAATGTCTTTTTTTCTGGAAATTTCTATAATAACTTGTCTGACTAGTTCGACAATTAAAATCTGAATTCCTCCCAATTGTTCATTAAGTAAAATATTTTTCAGATTTACCATCAGCGCTCTGGTGATTGCAAGCTGCTGCTGTTGGCCGCCTTTTCGTTTTGAACAAACGTTTGATTAAAATAAATAGCCCCCCCTGTTTAGCCGGAGTCGGCCTAATACAGCAACAATCTGCCCCGGGTGAACCTCCATGCTAAGGCTGTGCTAAACCATCGATTGGTCATAACCAGACGTTACATTCCTGATGGCAGCCTGTTGTTTTGCTCCGCAACCGGAAGCATGGCATGGAAGCCAGTCTGAGGCGCCGCCCTCCACGATACCGAGAACCCGACTATTGCCATTAACTCCGTATCATGGACGGTCACTTCGCTGATCGCCACCGTTCCTCTTAACGAGTGAAGAATTCCGGCCTTCACTGAATCCCCGCTTGTGTCGATATCAACTGTTTTTTCGCACTCCCGTGGCTTCCGACACTTTCTTCGGTGCAGTACATTCCGTCATCAAAACCCCTTTGTTTGATTTCTCAAATGATGTAATAAAAGTTTACAACTTATGTCATTATTATATAGAAGAGGTCTATTAATTCAAAGAATATTTAAAAAATTTAGTTACCTTGACCAAATCAGCTTCTTTTTTTGTTATATTTATTTACATCAGAAAAATCGAACAAAAAAAGACAAGAAACATTTCGTTTCCTGCCTCTTCCGTACGATTAATCTTTATCTGAAAATTTATCCTTGGCTTTCCCGATATCCTTTTGGATTTCGCCTTTTGCCTTATCTTTTTTGCCTTCAGCCTGCATGTCCGTTTTGTCAGCCATATCTCCGACTTTATCCTTCACTTCTCCTTTGGCTTTATTGAAGCCGCCCTTCATTTTGTCTTTTACACTATCGTTACCCATGTTAATTCTCCCCTCTCAATTATGTGTGTACTTGTTACTTTCCCGATCTGAGAGGCAATAAACATTCTAATGTTATTTATCGATTTCGTAGCGCTCTCCGTAACGGAGCACCTTGTATATCGCCAGCCCGTCTGATGACTTTTTCTCCGAATATCGGACCGGCAGCAGGGCAAAAAACACATAATACGTAGAAAAATAGACAAACTGATAGAAAAACACATTCGGCTTTAATACACTGTGTATAATCAGCAGATTGATTGCAAAAATCGTGATGAGGTTAAACAAGCAGCCCCCTGCATACACGAGTGCATTTGAGAATCGATTGTCAATTTTCAACTCCCCGTACCGGCAAAAAGAATCGATAAAATAAATCGTTCTGAACCGTATGGGTCCAATTTTAAGCAGCGTTTTTCCCATGCCTATATCCAACGATCCCTTTCCGCCAAAAATAAAAGCCATAAAGCTGTGCCCTGAAACATGTATAATCTGTACAAGCGGCAGAACAATGAGGAAAGACCACAGAAACTTCACCATATCATTAAAACCAAACATTGAATTCCCCCTCACATGCATATCTGCATCCCAAAACGGCTTTTGTTCAAAAAACAGTGCTGTAGCGATTTTTCCTGTTCTCCCCGGAAATAAACGTTCCGATGCTCCCCTTTTTTTGCATAAAAAAAAACCATCTGCCAGCAGATGGTTTTGTCTCATACTTCATATAAACAATCGTTCCTTTGAATCATCTCTCTCATGCTGACCGCTTTTTCATAAAAATACACCGCTTCTTTATATTGTTCGCGATGACTGAAATAAGAGGCAGCATCTAAAGCAAATTCTTCAATATATACATACAGGCCCTTTTCTTCCATATAATCAAATACTTCTTGAATCATATCCAAATTGACAGATTCCACATATAATGCCTGCAGAAATTTATATTTTGCCAGACTGAAGAAGTCGTTTCGTTTTTGGGCAATGGCAATCCCTTTTTCATAGTACCGTATCGCGGCTTCGCTATCTTGTTTTTTGAAAAGAACGCGAGTCAGGCTGAAGAGCGCTTTTGGAAGCTGTTCCAGCTGATAATCCTCGAAGACAGGAAGCGCTTTTTCAAAGTATTCGGCGGCCTGATCCAGCTCCCCCTTGTCATCATAGCAATTCCCGATATTATAAAGGGCTGATCCGATCAAACGGGGCTGTCCTTCCAATAAAGCAAGGCGATACGCGTCATCTAAATGTTCAAGCGCTTTTTCATAATTTCTGTAGTCTATATAGTTTCCTGATATGACGAAATGGCATTGAATTCTTCTGACTCTATAAAAATCGTGAGCCTTATACGTCTCCAGCGCCTGTACAGCGTGGTTCATGGAAAAGTGCGTCTGCTTCATAATATAAAAGACTTCCGCCACTTTAAAATGAAATTCCGCTCTTTCAATTTCATCTTCTACAAACGCAAGCATCTTCTCAGCTTTCCGATAAAAGGATATAGCCGAGATGTAATTGTTCTGTTCAAATTCGTACATTCCTCTAAACAAGTGAAAATAATACTCAGATAATCCGGAGATGCTGTCCTGATTGCTTTCCAGCGTTTTGATCAATTCACGATATTGAAGCTGAGATTCCTCGTGCAGGTCAGGCTTTACATAATCCAGCATAATTTGGTGCCGGTAGCTGATCAGCTGATAATACAGGAGAAGCAGCTGATCCTCTTCCATCTGTTCGATATCTAGATCAATTTCTTCTTTCAGCTTT